>JAUXCK010000013.1 GCA_030618925.1 Desulfobacteraceae bacterium | reverse complement strand
CAGGATGTGCCTATGGAAGATCCCATGCAGATCAGAAAATCTCCCATTGAAAGCGGGGGAAGGAATCCAAGGGTATAGCATCCGATATCTGTTGGATGGATGGTGTCCATTCCTTCGGTCGCTTTTTTAACGGCATAAAAGGTGGCCCTGTGCGAGCATCCGGCACAAAGGTTTGGCGGGCGCTGGGGGAGTTCAGGGATATCGGAAAGATCAATTTGTTTTTTGGGTGTGTATGGAAGTTGAAAATACCCGGCAATGACATTTTTCACCATGGCTGGATCAAATTCAAAAAGCCGGGAGAAAAGCGTTTCCCCTTTCCCGGAAATCGACGGAAAGAATTTGGCTTCCTGGGCAAGGGCCTTGACACCCTCTTCCAAATAGGGTTCCCCCTCCTCCACAACCAGCACTTTTTCACATTTTTTCAGAAAATCTATTATCAGTTCACCGGGCAGTGGGTGGGAAAACCCGATACGAAGGACACTCACCTTGTCGGCGATGTTCAGTTCATCGATGGCATCCATGACATAGTTATAGCTGACACCGCTGCAGATGATGCCCCAGGGACCGGTTCCTCTGGTGAAATTATAAGCGGATGTGTTTGCTAATGATTCTGCTTTTTTGATGTTTTCCAAAAGTTTAACGTGCAGGTTTCTTGAAACCGCAGGAACCGTTACATAATTATACGGGTCTTTGGTGAACTCCCCTTTTACAGTCCGTTGATTGAGCGCACCGAATTCCACCACAACCGTAGAATGATTGATCCGGGTAGTTGTCCTCAATATCACGGGCTCCTGAAGTTGTTCGGAAAGTTCAAACGCCTGGGCCGTCATTGCCTTGGCCTCTTCTACTGAAGAGGGCTCAAGGATCGGAAGCCCTGACAGCTTTCCGTAATAGCGGTTATCCTGCTCATTCTGGCTGGAAAACATAAACGGATCATCGGCCGATAAAATCACCAGCCCGCTTTTAACCCCCACATATGCAAGCGTCATCAGGGTATCGGCAGCAACATTCATTCCAACGTGCTTCATGATGCACATGCTGCGGATACCGGAGTTTGCCGCTGCCGCAGTAACTTCAAGAGCAACCTTTTCATTGGTGCTGTATTCGAAATAAAGGTCGCTTTCCCGGGACATCTGAAAAAAATTGAGTGATATTTCAGACGAGGGTGTTCCCGGATATGTGGCAGCACAGGCAACGCCCGCTTCAATGGCGCCGCGAGCGATGGCTTCGTTCCCGAGCAGAAGCATTTTCTTCCCCGGCTGGTCAACAAGTAGTTTATGCATAAACACGTCCTTCGCCTAAATGGGTTTGGTCAACATCTCACAAATATTAACAAAAAATTTAATATACCAGCCCTGTTTGCAGTGTAAAGAATAATATTGATTTTCATTTGAAAATCCCACATTGAAAATGCTTTACAAAATCGAACCCATGTTTTATAGATAAAAAAATTAGTGCTTTTGAAATAAAATGTCCAGTGTCACGATATTTCTGCAGATTAAAATAGACCAAACAGAAGACGGGTCAACGCCTGCCTGTGTGGGAACAGAGAGCTGCTATGCAAGATTCGATCTCCTTTGTTGTTGCCTCACGAAACAAAGGAAAAATTGCCGAGATAAAACACCTGACAAAAGATTTTCCATTGGTGATTAAAAGCTTGGATGATTTTGGCCCTATCCCTGAAGTCGAGGAAGATGGCAATACCTTTGATGACAATGCATATATAAAATCGAGTTTTACCGCCAGAGTCCTGGGTATTCCGGCCCTGGCCGATGATTCCGGTCTTGTGGTCGAAGCGCTTGACGGCGCTCCAGGTATTTATTCTGCCCGCTATGGAGGGCCGGATGCAACCGATGAAGAGCGCTGCACCAAACTGCTCAAGGAGATGGAGGGGGTCACCAATCGCAAAGCCGCCTTTGAATGCGTGATCTCCATTGCCGTTCCAACCGGTCCGGCCCTTACATATGAAGCCAGGTGTGAGGGCCTGATAACGGATAAACCATATGGGCAAAAGGGTTTTGGATATGACCCTATTTTCTATTATCCGGGCTTTGAAAAAACATTTGCAGAGATGGTGCCGGAAGAAAAGAGTCGGGTCAGTCACAGGGGCAAGGCCCTGAATGAAGTGGCTCAAGAATTTGAAAAAATTATGATATGGCTCCGGCAGAATATGCCGGTGCGGCAAAGGTTTGAGTGTAAGCCCTGATTGAATGGACACAAATTAAGATTCTGCTCGGTAATCAGGAAAAATCAAGGGATACGCTCATGACTTTTCCGGGGAAACAAAATAACGTGTCAATTTTATTATAATTTCTATAGAGGGGGGAAGGGCATATGCTTGAGAAAAATAAGGGGATCGATATTGTCACAAAAATTGGAGGGATCACGACAGCTGAGGCTGCTGCGGATATTTTTACAAAGAAAATGGAAAAGGAGAGCATTGCCAAGATTAAAGAAGTGAAAAACCCGGAAATTATTTTAAGAATAGCCAATGCCATTGCCATGTGTGAACCGGATTCAGTGTTTGTGAATACCGGATCAGATGCCGATAAACAGGTGATTAGAAATATTGCACTTGAAAAGGGCGAGGAAGCTACCCTCCAAATGCCGGACCATACAATCCACTATGATTTAAAGGACGAACAGGGTAGAATTGTCGATCGTACATTTTATATTGCAAATGAAGATGAGGCCATCAGCTCCCTTGCCAAAAAAAAGCTCAGATCAGATGCGCTGAAAGAGATTCAGGGTATCATGACAGGCATCATGCGCGGTAAAACAATGATCGTTGGGTTTTATATGAGGGGCCCGGTGGGTGCGCCTGTATCAAATCCCGCAGTCGAGATCTCAAGCTCTGCCTATGTATTGCACAGCGCAGAACTTCTTTATCGCAATGTCTTTAAAGACTTTCAAAAAGAAGTGGCACGCCTGGGTCACTATTTTATGAATATTCACAGTGAAGGCCTAAACAGGCTCGAGGATCTGCCCAATGCCCGGGTTTTCATGGACCGCAGCTATCGGACCACCTATAGCATGAATTGTACCTATGCGGGCAATACACTGCTTTTGAAAAAAGGAAATCATCGATTTGCAGTAGACAAGGCGGTTTATGAAGGCAGAGGATTTGAACTGTCCGAGCACATGTTTATAACAGGTGTTGACGGCACTGACGGCCGTGTCACATGGTGTACCGGTGCAGCACCGAGCGGATGCGGGAAAACCACAACCGCCATGGCCGGAGATTATTTTGTCGGAGATGACCTCGCGCAGCTGTGGATTGCTGAAGACGGCAGTGTCCGGTCCGTGAATCCAGAGGCCGGTATATTCGGTATTGTGGAGGATGTGAACTGGACGGGGGATCCCATTCTGATGGAACTCCTTCGAAATCAGGGGACCGAGGTGATCTGGACCAATGTGCTGATTGATGAAAACGGAGTGCCACACTGGGTTGGAAATGGTGAAGAACCGCCTGAAAAAGGTAAAAATTTTCAAGGTGAGTGGGAACAGGGAATGACAGATGAGAATGGCAAGGCGGTCCCCATCTCTCACCCCAATTCACGCTGTACGCTTTCTTCCAGCGCACTTGGCAATTATTCCGAACAGGCAGAAAATCCTGCCGGCGTTGAAACCCGCGTCGTTACATACAGTGGTCGGGACAGCGATACCATGCCCCCTGTCTGGGCGGCTCGAAATTCGGATCAGGGGGTGGTGATCGGCGCTTCAATTGTGTCGGCCGCCACAGCAACAGAGGTCGGTGCAACCGGTGTGAAACGGGCGCCGTGGGCAAATGCACCTTTTATTCCAGGAGCCCTTGGTGACTACATGGATGCCCAGTTTTCTTTTTTCGGTAGTGAAAAAATTGCCGAAGACAAGAAACCGGTTATGGCAGGTCTGAATTATTTTTTGACGCATGACGCCCGGGGGGGGGACTCAAAGCAGCTGCTTGGCGAAAAAAGGGATGTCAAGGTCTGGTTGGCCTGGCTGGAGCGGCACGCTTACAATGAGGTCGGCATCATCGAGACGCCAATCGGAACCCTTCCGACATATGCGGATTTGAAAAAGCTGTTTAAAACAATTATCGACAAGGAATATCCAGAAGATCTTTATGTGAAGCAGTTTTCACTTTATATCGATAAAATTATCGATAGAATAAATCTACAGACAGATGCATATGGCAAGGAGGAAAATATTCCTGCCCGGCTGTTTGAGGTCTTTGAAGAGCAACGCGAGGGCCTTGTGGCCCTGAAAGAAAAGTACGGGGCCATTGTAACGCCTTCGCAGCTGGAGCAGGGTTAACTGCCCGGCTAACGCAGGGCTAACGGGGTTTTTGCGCTTGATGAGGCCTTTGTGCATCACAACAATCAGAAAATGCTTATAAGGGTCATCTTCAGCCGCCGCATGATCGTGGCCCTGTTGATGGGGTTTGCCTGTGGTCTGCCCCTTCTTTTAACGTTGAGCGTCCTGCAGGCATGGATGAAAGAAGAAGGGGTGGATTTGACCATCATAGGGCTCATGGCCCTGGTCGGTATGCCCTATGCGTTGAAATTTGTTTGGGCCCCTTTCCTGGATCGTTTTACGCTCCCATTCCTGGGCCGCAGAAGGGGGTGGCTGTTAATGGCCCAGATCGCCCTCATCTTTTCTATTTCAGGCCTGGGGATGACAAATCCGGCCCGCAGCCCTTTGATTGTCGCATTCGCAGCTTTTCTGGTGACATTTTTCAGCGCCTCTCAGGATATTGTTGTGGATGCCTACCGGCGCGAAGACCTTTCAGACGAAGAACTGGGGCTGGGGTCTTCTTTTTATGTCAACGGGTATCGGATCGGGATGCTCCTGGCATCAGGCGGCGGCTTGATCATGGCAGACTTTATGTCATTTTCCACAGTTTACCTGATCCTTGCCGCCTGCATGGTCCCCTCCATTATCACCACCCTACTGACACCTGAACCCGACGTGGCTGAGGGGACACCGAAGACGATTAGAGAAGCGGTGATTGACCCGCTGGTGGAATATTTTTCACGAAAGGGGGCGTTATGGATACTGGCATTCATTCTTTTTTATAAGATCGGTGATACCATGGCCAGTGCCATGACAATGCCTTTTTACCTGGATATCGGGTTTACGAAAACAGAAATCGGGGCGGTTGTGAAACTCTTCGGATTCTGGGCCACCATTTTCGGCGGACTGATTGGCGGCGCCATTATGCTGAATCAGAAAATTTATCGCAGCCTCTGGATTTTTGGTGTTCTGCAAGCCATATCAACAGCATGTTTTGCAGTGTTGGTGAATATCGGCCCAAGTGTTTACGCCCTGTCTGTCGTCATTGCCTTTGAGAATTTAAGCAGCGGCATGGGGACAGCTGCTTTTGTTGCGTTTATGGCCAGTATTACCAACAAAAAATTTACGGCCACACAATATGCCCTGTTGACAAGCCTCATGGGGGTACCCCGTGTGCTTGCTTCGGCACCCACCGGCTTTTTTGTAAAAAGCATGGGGTGGGAAGGGTTTTTTATTTTCTGCACACTGATCGCAATTCCGGGTATGCTCCTGCTTTTCAAATTCAGACCACAGCGGATGTCGCCTGCAACTTTTTAATCGTTTAAAATTCTATAACACCGGATAAGCCCGTATATCGATAGCGTATAAGGGTTTTGTTGGGGCACTCTTTATGACAATCACGATAACACTCGATAAGGCTTGTATTTAACACCTGCTTGTGTTTATTTGTCATCTACCTTTACCGGCAGTTTTCAGGTTTTAGGAAAGAGGCGCAATCTTATCTGATTTTAACACTTTAATATGTCAAATAATAATGAAAAACAGACAGGCCTCCAGCGAACCGAAAGGCTCCTCAGGCAGAGGAAAAAGGTTCTGGCCATGCCGGCGGAGGAGGCCCTTGATGTAATCATAAATTCGCCTGACGCCCTGCCCCTTGTTCATTCCTTTACAGAAGAAGATTTTTTCTTCCTGGTAAACGATATCGGGCTGGATGATGCCCTGCCGCTCCTGTCCATGGCATCTTCAAAACAATGGGAGCATATCATCGACCTTGACATTTGGGAACGGGATCGAATGAATTTCAGGCCTGTCTTGAAGTGGTTTGATTTTTTTTTAAGAGCAGACCCCGGACGCCTTGTAGGGTGGCTCAAGGATGAAAAGACAGAATTTTTGGAATTCTGCCTGTTTAAAAATATCAATATCCGGATAAGGGAACATGATGAGGATCCATCTGATTTCCATGAAGATTATTTTACGTTTGATGATACTTATTATATGCGATTCATAGATGATCCTTCGCATCCCTTGTCGGATGACCCTGTCGATCAACAGCGGCGCGCCGTGCTTACAAAGATATTGAATGGCCTTGCAGAATCCGATCATATCAAATTTCAGAAGATATTGCATGAAATTACCAGCATTATTCCTGCTGAAACCGAAGAGGAGATGTATCGCTTAAGAAATGTAAGGATGGCTGAAAAAGGCTTCCTGCCTTTTGATGAGGCTGTGGGCATTTATCAGCCCCTCAGTGCCAGGGAAAAAACGGCGCAGAATAGAGAAAGAACAGCAACGGATAAGGATGAAGCGCCCTTTTTGTCTGTTTCCCTTTATCCCGAAATCATGCTCACGCCCGATAATCTCTTTGCACAATCGTTGATCGAATTTGATTCAGATCCGTTTTTTTTGGAGATTCAAGCCGAATTTGCAGCACTCTGCAATCAGATTATCGCTGCGGATCAGAAGGTCATTCAGGAGCGAATACAGCTAAATGATATCGTCCGAAAGGCCTGCGGATATATCGGTGTCGCTCTTGAGCACCTGTCGGGAGAACCGGGAATGTCAGACCCGTCTGTTTTGGCGTCATGGGTCCGGAAATATTCTCTTGTTTATCTTTTCAGGACAGGATATGGCCTGGCCGTAAAATTAAAACAGCAAGCTGAAAAGTGGCGGGACAAGAGCTGGTTTAAACAAAGAGATCTGCCTTTAAGCTTTTGGGGTGAAGAGGGTCTTGGTGTGCTGGGCGGGCTTATGATTAAAAGGCCACTTTTTTTTGACAATTATGAGACCGGTATGCTGTACCGGGAATTTGCCTCCCTGGCAGATATGGCCAGGGCAGAAAATACACTTTCGGAAGTAATGGCCCTGGACACCCTTTTTTCCCAGATAGCCATTGATCCGGTGCTGTTTCCGGATCATTTTCTAACGCACAAAAATTTTCTTTTGACACTCTGGGCAAGACATTATCAGCATTTGCCCAGGGAACTCGCCCCCATTTCCCTGGAGGCATTCACCTCTTTTTTTGAAGTTCTTTTTAACAGAAAAGGGGCAACCGATCCTGTGGGTTCAGAAGAAGGGGGAAACCGGGGTAAAACCGGTACAATCGGTGATGCCATGAAGGCATCCTTTTTGAAATGGCTCTCAACCGAGACCGGCCTTTCCAATTTTCAAATGACGCAGGAGCTGGGTCAAACGTTTGAAAATTTATTTACTGATATTGAAACGGAATATGGCAGGGTGCTGGCAAAGGATATCGAGCCAAGGTATGTAACTCTTTTTTTGTTGCAGTAGAGGAGGCTTTCCATCGGCAGATGGGAAAGCCCCACCCATGTATGGCGGCCCTGTCGTCATGAATGATATAACCGTGTAACCCGGGGAGGATGCAATGACTATTGAGGATTCATCAGATCGCAGAGGTATGGATGAGGTGCCGGCTGAGGAATATTTTAACGGCCTTGAACATTCATCCCTGAGAAAGAGCAAAATAGGACTCAAGTTCCCGGGTATCACAGAGATACCTCTCGTGATTGCAGGGGCGGGACTTCTTGTACTGATTGTATTTCTGAGTATTTTTATTTTTACCATTTTTGTTCAAAAACCCGAAGAAGTTGATATTGAGGGTAAGTTTGAAGGCAAATTAAGGTCGGTGGACGCGAGGATCAATCAACTGGAAGGGCGGTTGGCCAACATGGAGGTGATCGCACAGCAGCTTTTGAAAATGGAAAATCGCGGTAAACAGATTGGCTTAGTCGTTGCCCGGGTAGACACGCTTGAATCAGATTTTTCATTACAACTGAATCGCATCAGTCAAAAGCTCGATCAATATATTAAGCAACAGGAGGCGGAAAAGAAAAAACAGGCTGCCCATGCCCTCAAACCGCTTGAAAAAACCGTGAAAGTGTCGGCCCAAAAAAATGTAAAATTATATCACCATGTTCGTTCCGGGGAAACGCTTTATGGTATCAGTCGCAGATACGAGATAAGTTTGGATCAGCTTCATCGTCTGAATCCATCGATCTCGGGGGTTGCTATTTATACTGGACAGAAGATCAGGGTCAAATAAACCCCATCCTTGCCGTTTACATGTTTTATCGAGTTTTGGGGTGCGAAACTTGAGGCAATAAATTTTGTAGATATTTGGGTTGTTTATCTACGCGAACTATGTTAAATATGCACTACAGGTGTATGTCCGACCTGAAGGCGGGAGACTTATTGGTAATAAATTCATATGGTTGAAAAAGTGTCGGGAAGATCAACATTCACGGAATTACGAAAAAATGAGAGGGAGATCAGGAAGACCCTCATCATGAAAGCCGCCATGACGCTTTTCGAGAAAAAAACTTTTCATGAAATCGGCATGCGTGATATTGCAAAGGAAGCGGGCGTATCAGCGGCAACCATTTATCGCTATTTTTCGGGCAGAGACGACCTTATTATTGAGGCCCTTATCCAGGACATCAATAATATTGAAAATTTACTATCAGAAAGACAAAAAGAACTGCTGGCAAGAAATAAGAGGATGTCTCTTGAGGACATTTCATTCCAAGTGGTTGATTATCTAATGGATAATGAAGCAACATTTCAGATGATGTGCCACTTTATGATCCGGGCCGGCATTAATGCCAGGGTCAAGAAGAAATTTGATGCCGTGCAGGTTCATTTTATGAAAATGTTTGATGAGGTAATGCAAAAAGTCGGTGTGTCTGAACATGACATTTTTTTTGCCCAGGCTTTTTTTGCTTCCTTAACCGGAGTGGTCATGACGTTCCGTAACTACCCCAACCGTACCAAAGAAGATAAGCGGAAGCACATGCACACCCTTGCATTGTTAATTATACAGGACGGGTTTTCAATTGAAACTTTAAAAACCAAGGGGGCCTAGAGTATGCCAGATAAATCCACGTTTATGCGGATGAGAGAGGATGAGCGAGAAATCAGAAAAACCCTTATTATCAATGCGGCAATGGGCCTTTTTGAGCGTATGCCGTTTCATGAAATCGGCATGCGTGACATCGCCGCAGAAGCAGGGGTTTCCGCTGCATCCATTTATCGTTATTTCCCGAGCCGGGATGATCTGTTCGCCGAAGCCTTGATTCGCGATATCATCATTGTTGAGCAGCGATTCGAAAAACGGATGGAGGATCAAACCGCTTCCCTGGAAGAGTTTGCGGTTGAAGTGATTGATTATCTGATTGACAATGAACCGACATATCAGATGATGCGCTATTTCACAACCAAGGCAGACATGGAGCCCCATATCGTTAACCGGTTTGAAACGGTTTCTCGCTATTTCCTTGACCTCCTGGATCAGGTGCTTGCCAGGGCAGGTGCCAAAGAAAAAGTGAGGACTTTTTCACATGCTTTTGTCGCATCGCTGGCGGGTGTGGTCATGACATTTCGAAATTATCCGGCCAGCAGTACGGATGAGAAGCGTGAAAATATGCATCAACTGGCCCTGCTGATCGCTTCTGTGTTCAGGACTGGAATTCCGGCTCATTTATCAAAGCAGGGAAAATCCAAGGGAAAGGATTGATCTTGTGGTCAATTTTGATATATTTAATAAAGATAGTTTTTTTCGACCAAACCCCCCTGTTGTTTAGGGCATGTCGTGCAAAGATTTTAAAAGAGGGTACTGAATGTCAAAGGTATTTCGGCCGAGTAATCGGGAGTCAAAAATTCTTTCACAAATTGAGTCCGCCAAGGAACGTGCCCGAAGACTGGCGCTATCGGGGATTCAGGATTGTCTTGAACCCCTGAGCAATGCAATTGCTTCAAAACTGATTGAAACCAGCCTTGTTGAGACCACTAGTAAAAACAGTCTTGAAGAGCAGGTGATGAAATGTTTGAACAAACTCAGCCGCGCTGATGATTTTGATATCGATTACCAGAATGCAGAGTTTAGAAACATCGTACCGAATCCGCATGTCGTCAGTTTATATCTTACCGCCTATGTTATTGAGCAAGTCATAAACCATAAAGATGTGGTCGATATTTTTGGTTCGGACGAAGAAATTTATGCCTGCATAAACAGGCAGGTTGTAAGATATTTGCCCTCCTGATGACCTCAATTTTTCATCCTAGACGGGTCAACCCCCCTTTTGGTGATCCCGGGCTGTTTGTGCCTTTTTGTTATGAAAAGCGAGCCATTCTTTTTGACTTGGGCGACATTCACTCCCTTACCCCGCGTGACCTTCTTAAAATCACCCATGCGTTTGTAACACATACCCACATGGATCATTTCATTGGATTTGATCATCTCCTGCGCCTTATGCTTGGCCGCAAAAAAACACTGAACCTGTTTGGTCCGGCGGGATTTTTAGCCTGCATTGAGGGGAAACTGGCTGGATATACATGGAATCTGTTAGAAAATGACGACAATCGTCTTATTCTGAATGCAACTGAAGTGCATCCAGACTATCTGGTTTGTCAAAAATACCGATGTTCAGATAAATTTCTGCCCCAAGACACGCCCGTAAAGCGTCCCTTCAATAAATTGCTTTTAGATGAGCCTTTGTTTTCTGTTTCTGCAGCAATTCTGGATCACAGCATCCCCTGTCTGGGGTTTACCATAAAGGAACGATTTCATGTGAATATCAAGAAAACAGAAGTCGATGCCCTGGGGCTTGCGGTTGGGCCGTGGCTGAATGATTTTAAAAATGCATTGTTTGAACAGCAGCCGGACGACTCGATATTTGATGTGCGGTTCGGGAAGGGATTATCAGAAAAGAAAAGTTTTGTTTTAAGGGAATTAAGAGAGAAGATTGCCAGAATTACCCCGGGCCAGAAAATATCCTATATTACCGATGTGCTTTACAGCAGGGAGAATATCGACAAAATAATTTCCCTGTCGGATCAGGCCGATCACCTGTTTATCGAAGCGGCATTTCTGGAAAAAGAAAGGGATATGGCAAATCAGAAATGTCATCTCACAGCTGGACAGGCAGGGGAAATTGCAGGTTTGGCCAGGGTAAAACGGTTTACACTCTTTCATTTTTCGCCAAGATACATTGAAAATGAAGGCCTTCTGCACCAGGAGGCAATGGCTACATATGAGCGGGTAATTGGCAGCAGAGATAATTCATCAGACACCTAAAATGAGGCAACGTCCTCAAATTTTGCTTTTTCAGCCTTGATTTCTTCAAGCCTGTTCTCAAAAAAGAACCTGCGATCCCCAAATGCCGGCTTAAGTTCATCCAGCCAGCTGGCATGTTCATCATACCGTGCAAAGAAGATCTGGTTCACCCAGTCCGGGTCACGCCCCTGGAGAAATTTGAGAAGGATCACTTTCTCATTATTTATTTCCGCAATTCCTTCAATAATAACCTTACCGGCGGTGGCAGACATGGAAGGACCTCTAACGGTTCGACACAATCCCGACACTTGATTGTACGCTTTGGTGAAAATTCGATATGCTTCCACGAGCGGCATTTTAAAATAGGATTTTGGTCCGGTATCTCTTTCTACAAACATGTAATAGGGGATCATTCCCAGTCCTGTCTGGGCCTTCCACATGGCAGCCCAGACATCAGGGTCATCATTCACATGCCGGATCAAGGGGGCTTGACAGCGGATGGTTGCCCCGGTCGTCAGAATTCGCCCGATGGCTGATTTTACAGCATTGGTTTCAAGCTCACGGGGATGACTGAAATGCGACATGAGGGAAAAGTGGAATCCTGCCGTGACAATTTCTTCGAACAGGCGGATCAAATCGTCTGCGTCTCTGTCTGTTAAAAACCGGTATGGCCAGTAAGCCAGAGCCTTTGTGCCGATTCGAATGGTGGACAGATTTCCCGGCCGTTCATTTAATAAAGGGGTGATATATTGCTTCAGAATTTTGGTCCTCATCACCAGGGGGTCTCCACCGGTGATGAGCACGTCAGTCACTTCAGGATGCCTATTGAGATATTGAATAAGGGGGTCAATAGTTGAAGATGCGAATTTTAAATCGTCAATTCCTGCGAATTGCGCCCAGCGAAAACAATAGGTACAATATGCATGACAGGTTTGTCCCTGGGTCGGAAAAAAAAGGACGGTTTCGTTGTATTTATGCTGCATCCCCCTTAAGATCAGCTTGTCTTCCACCGGGACATTCATCTCAACCTGTCCGGCAGGGTGGGGATTCATTCTCATTTGTATCTTCCGTGCTGCCAGGGAAGCGGCTTTCCCTGTTGGATCTTTCCGCAACAGGTCTTTCAGCCGCTCATGATCTATCCATGGGATCATTCCGGGCTGGGGAAAAGTGAGCTGAAAGATGGGGTCGGTTGGGATCGCATCCCAGTCGATCAACTCCTCAACCACATAGTTGTTTGCCCTGAATGGCACCACAAGGGAGACGATTTTCATGGCATCGGCATATCCTTTTGGAATGCCTTTAGCGATTTGTATTTCATCAATATGTTTATGAAAAACAGGCTTATATTTTTTGGGTAGAAACTTGTCCCTACGCATGACCAATTCCTCCAGAATATTCGTAAAAACGGCTTTTTCGGTCGATTCGGTTTGATTTATCAGCAGCGAGTTTAAAAAACAGACCAACAGGTCTGAGGGTGTTCACGATAGCATTTTTGTCAGAAGACACTATACCTTCCACCAGGCGCGTCAGGAGGGATGCAAAACTGTTTTTTATTGGCTATCCGAAATAACATAATTAACTCTTAAGTTACTGAAATAATTTAAAAATAAAATAAGGTGGACAGGAAAAATTTGTAAGGGAGCCTAGAAAACACTTGCCCATTCAAACCCTATTCTTTAACCGCGATACCCTATCTATATCAGCTAAAGTCAGTCTTGTCAAATGGGGCAAAAGTTTGTTCAAATTGCGGGATAAACCCGAGTTATTTATTTTTTACCGTAATCGTACCACCCTTTTCCTGCCTTTTGACCATATTCACCTTTTTCATAGTGCCTGACAAGGCTCGGATATGGCAGGTCAGCACGATTACCCGATTTTTTAAAATCTTCCAGGGCCATTGTATAGCAGAGGTCAATGCCCACAAGGTCCATGAGACGAAAAGGCCCCATAGGGTGTCCGGCGCCATAAACACAGGCGTTATCGATATCTTCTAAAGAGGCGACGCCTGAATCCAGGATCCATTGCGCTTCATTAAAAATGGCAAACAGGATTCGGTTCAGGAGAAATCCATTGACCTCTTTTTTGACGTGAACCGGCACCTTGCCCAGTTTTTTACAAAGTTCCATGGATATCTCTGTGGTCTCCTCTGATACATGGGGTCCCTGAACGACTTCAACCAGTTTCATGACCAGAGCGGGATTGAAAAAGTGAAGGTTAATCACTTTCTCCGGATGATGGGTGGCATCTGCTATCCGGGAGCTGACAATCGCTGAGCTGTTGGTGGCCAGGATCGCGTGAGCGGGGGCCATGTTAGAAACATCTGTAAAAATTTTACGCTTAATATCAAGAACTTCGATGGCAGCTTCAATCACGTAATCCGCATCCTTAACGGCATCCTCAAGGCTGCTGGTAAATGTAATGTTTTCACGGGCTCTTTTGGCATCTGCTTCAGATATCTTTCCCTTTTCGACACGGCCGGGAAGATATTGGTCGACAAAGGTTTCAGCCTTTTTCAAAATCTCTTCCATAATATCCGTGCAGGTGGTTTGATACCCATTGAGGGCACACAATGTGGAAATTTGGTGTCCCATATTTCCGGCGCCGATCACACAGATTTTTTTGACATCATCAATTTTCATTTTATTCCCTCTCTTATTATTGGGTGAATGATTCCATACCCCCGAATTTCTATTCAGCGGCTGTCACAGCGTCTTTACAGGATTTTTGCGCAAGACCGGTGTAAGCCGTACCAGGCGCATCTTCTTGCAAGGCGGTGTCCGCAATTGAGGCCTTCTCATGCTTCCCTTATACGAATTTCAGCTAAAATCTGTCAAGCAGAGAAAATCGCAGTATCAAAAGAATGTGTTGATTCTTATCCTTTGAGGGCATATGACTGAAAAGAAAATCACATTTCATAATAACACCCTATGGTTGACACAAAAGGAGGAAACCCATGGACAAAATTTTACGGATAGATGTCGGGGCGGATGGGGGGCCAAAAGCCAGTGAAGGGCCCTTGGGGGAATATGCGGGAATGGGAGGCCGGGGAATGACTTCCATGATTGTCTCCAAAGAAGTGCCCCCTTTATGCCATCCCCTTGGCGTAAATAACAAGCTCATTATTGCACCCGGACTGCTGAGCGGTTCGGCCGCAGCACAATCCGGACGGATTTCTGTAGGATGCAAAAGCCCGCTGACCGGTGGCATTAAAGAAGCCAATTCCGGAGGGCAGGGCGCACAGGTTCTGGCAAAGTTGGGTTATGCCGCTATTGTACTCGAGGGAAAGCCAAAGGATGATACACTCTATAAAATTTATATCAACAAGGAGGGTGTAAAGATCACGGCTGATAACAGCCTGAAGATGCTCGGGAACTATGACGTAGTGGATAAAATTAAAGACGAATATGGAGAGAAAGTTGCCTGTATCTCCATCGGCCCTGCGGGTGAAATGAAAATGGCGTCAGCTTCGATTGCCTTTACGGACATGGAAATGAGACCCACACGTCATGCAGGTCGCGGAGGCGTGGGTGCGGTCATGGGGTCAAAGGGCGTGAAAGTGATTGTGCTGGATGATGCAGGGATGAAAATGAGGCCACCCAAGGATCCTGAAAAATTTAAAGCAGCAAATAAACGCTTTGTGCAGGGCCTTAAAAAGCATCCGGTGACCGGTGAGGGGCTCCCGACATATGGAACAAATGTATTGACAAACATTGTCAATGAGGCCGGTGGCTTTCCCACCAATAATTTTTCATCAGGGCAGTTTGAAGGCGCGTCCAACATCAGTGGTGAGGCCCTGGCGGAAATTGAAAAAAGCCGGGGCGGAAACCCCACCCACGGATGTCATCGCGGATGCGTTATCCAGTGCTCGGGGACATATCCGGATAAGGACGGCAATTTTTTGACCAAGCAGCCTGAATATGAAACAGTGTGGGCCCATGGTGCAAACTGCGGGATTGATGATCTGGATGTGATTGCACAACTGGACCGGCTTGACGATGATTTTGGAATCGACACCATTGAGATGGGCGCCACCATCGGCGTGGCCATGGAGGCCGGTCTGGCCGAATTCGGTGACGGCCAGGCGGCGATCGATCTGGTGAAAGAGGTGGGTAAAGGCACCCCCCTGGGTCGTATTCTGGGAAATGGCGCAGCCATAACCGGCAAGGCATATGGCATTGAAAGGGTGCCAACGGTGAAAGGTCAGTCCATGCCTGCCTATGATCCCCGAACCGTTCAGGGAATCGGCGTGACATATGCCACAACGCCCATGGGGGCAGATCACACGGCCGGTTATGCTGTAACGGCAAATCTCCTGCAGGTGGGGGGGGCTGTTGATGCACTTAAACCAGAAGGCCAGATAGAACTTTCCAGGAATCTCCAGATTGCAACTGCCGCGATTGATGCCACCGGATACTGCCTGTTTATCGCCTTTGCCATACTGGATCAGCCCGATACCAATCAGGATATGCTCGATGTCAT
>JAUXCK010000152.1 GCA_030618925.1 Desulfobacteraceae bacterium | reverse complement strand
TGGCATCCTGCATGGGATATGATCTTCCGTCAGGCCTTAAAATCGTCGAAGTACCCTGTGCCGGCAGTATATCGCAGGAGCATCTGCTTACCGCTTTCAGCAAGGGCGCGGACGGTGTGATGGTATTGACATGCCATAAAGGAAACTGCCATTCGGAATACGGCAATATATATGCGCACCAGAGAGTGGATCAGTTATCTGATATGCTGCCCCAACTCGGCTTTGAACCTGAAAGACTGGCCTATAAGACACTTGCCTCCAATATGGGAACCGAGTTTGCCGAAACGGTCCATGCCTTTGAAAATGCCATTCTTGAACTGGGGCCCAGCCGGCTTAAACAGACATAAATATCAATTTCGGCTCAATGTCATTAATTTAAAGTGATATGCAGATAAAGGAATTACAATGGCAACAACAGAGAGTATCCATTTAAACGAATTAGATCACAACCGATTCGGATCATGGGGGTTTTCCCAGGATCTATGCGTGACCTGTGGGTTATGTTCCAGCTCATGCCCTGCATCGGGAATCGATGGATTTGACCCGCGGAAACTGATTCGAATGTTGTCGCTGGACCTTGATGATGCAATAATCGAGGCCCGTTGGCCCTGGATCTGCACCATGTGTGGAAAATGTGAAAATGTCTGTCCCATGGAAATCGATATTGCCGATGCAATCAGACGGATTCGATCATTGCGGAGTAGAGACAATGTTCCCGGTACTATCCACAAAGGGTTGGAAGCGGCCCTTGAAACCGGCAACAATCTACGGCTGCCCAAAGAAGATTATATTTTTATTCTCGAAGATGTGGCGGAAGAGATTGCTGAAGACCCCGGATATGAGGAATTTACGGTTCCCATTGATAAAAAAGGCGCCAACATACTCACCACCATCCACAATAAACTGGTCAACACCCACACCGAGGATCTAAAACACTGGTGGCGGATTTTTCACGTGGCCAAAGAGGACTGGACGGTGCCTTCTGAAAACTGGGAGGGAACCAACTGGGCCTATTTCACCGGTGATGACGAGGCCATGAAAATCATGACCGGTCGCATCGTCGAACACATGGAAAGACTAGAGGTCAAAACATTGATGTGGCCCGAATGAGGACATGCATATCTGGCGACCCGGTCGGGTTTCGAAAAATATTACCCCGAAGTATTTGAAAAATATGAATTTGTTACCGTATTCGATCTTCTAATTCGCTACATTAAGGAAGGGCGCATCAAGCTGGATAAAACACGCTTCAAAGGACCGGCCACCTATCACGATCCCTGCAATTATGGAAGAAGGGCTCAAAAACGATTTGGGCATGGATATTTTGCTGAACCACGCTGGATTCTCAGTCAGTGTATTGAAAACTGGACCGACCTTTACCCGACGAAAATGAACCAGATCTGCTGCGGCGGTGGTGGTGGTGCCTTGGTAAATGGATACAACGAGGAACGCGTTTTTTATGGCCGAAGAAAAATAGACCAGATCCGGGCGGCCGGTGCCGAGATGCTGATAGTCCCCTGCCACAGCTGCCATGGCCAGTTCAACAATATCAAAAAAGAGTATGGCATGGAGGATTTCGAGGTGAAATACCTCTGGGAACTCGTGGCAGACTGTATGATTGTTTAATTTTTAAGACCCCATTTTTTTCTTAACCCCTAAAACGGGCTTTTCCCGCAGCAGCTCCCTGGGCCCGCACAACCTGCATGGCCCGGGGAATCACCGCAACAGGCGGTATCGCCCGGCCCGGGCATGCTGTTTTTGACCGCACCGGACATTGAAGAGGGGGCGGAAAGCTGCTTTTCCAGGTTGCGGCTGCCACAGGCCCTGCATTGCAGTGCGTCACCCGATCCGGTGACAAGTATCTCGCTGAATTCCCCGCAGTCCAGACAACCATAATCATGTAAGGGCATTGGTATGCTCCTTTATATAAAGATATTTTCCAGTTCTGACCTTCATTACTATAATTGACACCCTGTGCCTGTCAATACACTTTTAAATGGCATTGAATACAATCACCCGGACACCAACGCTGACATTCTTTTGGCGACATCCCTAAAAGCTTTTGTCACGACGGACGCCTTATGCATGTCCTGATAGGAAGTCCCCGTATCCCCACAGGACACCATCTCGGTATCAAACGGGATCCTTCCCAGAAAAGGTATTTCGGCTTCGTTTGCTGTTTTTTCCCCGCCGCCGGAACCAAAGAGGTCGATCATCTCCCCGCAATGCGGGCACTTAAACCCACTCATATTTTCTATCAGTCCAAAAAGCTTCATGTTGACAGTCTTGCAGAAACTAATGGATTTCCTGACATCCGCCAGAGAGACTTCCTGGGGCGTGGTAACGATAATCGCCTGAGCATCCGTAATGACCTGAGCAACTGTTAATGGTTCATCCCCTGTTCCAGGAGGAGAGTCCACAATCAGAAAATCAAGATCCCCCCACACCACATCCCCAATGAACTGCCTGATGGCAGTGTGCTTGACAGGACCGCGCCAAATGATGGCCTCATCCTTGTTCGGCATCAGTGATTCAATGGAAACAGCAGTTAGATTGTCTGAATACCGTTTGGGCAGAAGTTTCCGATTCTCATTAATGTCCAGCAACCCGTCGAGTCCCAGCATCCGCGGCACATCCGGGCCGTGAATGTCAACATCCATAAGGCCGACCTTGTGCCCCAGAGCGGCAAGTGCAATCCCCAGGTTGACGGACACACTTGTTTTACCGACGCCCCCCTTGCCACTCATCACTACAAATTTATTCTTTATCTTCCCGAGCGACGCCTTCACATCTTTATCCGGATCAGGTTTCGGCTGAGCCGGCGTGTTCGTAATGCCAATTCCATTTTGAGTGCTTGTCATAATTCAATCCTTCCTTCCTTGTTATTCATTTCCCCCCATGCGTCTGAAACCAACATGACCGCATGAAGGGCATGTTTCAGGTCTTCCTGTGCCGGGGAGTTCCTGCCACTTGTAACTGCACCCCTGACACCTGAATATCCGTTCACTATTAACAATTTTATAGTTGCCCCCTTCAATATTTATGGCCTTTCCGTTGATCATTGCGTCTGCAATCGTTTTTCTGGCTTTCTTGACGATTCGACCGAAAGTAGCCCTGGATACCCCCATCCGGCTGCCGGCCTCCTCATGGGACAGATCAAGAAGATCGGCGAGCCTGATTGCTTCACGCTCATCTATGGTCAGCGCGACTTCCTCCAGATCAAACATGGGGATACCCCTGGGTTTAAAATAGCTGACAGCAGGATTAAAGTTAACGATTCGATCTTTTCTGGGCCTGACCATTATACCTCCTTTATGGGCATATGCTCGTAATGTGCTAAAATAATTATTCTATTTAAGGTTGTCAAGCAATACTTTTTTTAGATGGAAAAAAATATTGATCATATGACCATAATTTCTATTGACAGCTTATACTTTAATACGTATATTATGGTCAAATGATCATAATCAACAACCAAAAAAGGAGGTGAAGATATGCCGAGAGGAAATGGAACAGGCCCGGAGGGAAATGGTCCCAAAACCGGAAAAGGCCAGGGCCGGTGCAATCCCGGTACTGGAACCCGTAATCAGCAGGGACCGGGTCAAGGAAACGGCCAGGGCCGGAATACCGGCCAGGGTGCAGGTAGAAACCAGGGCGGCCCCGGACAGGGCCAGGGAAGAGGCGCCGGAAAAGGGCGCAGAAACAGATAAGTGAATGCTGTATTAACATAAAGGAGGTCACATTATGCCCGGATTTGATAGAAGCGGACCGCAAGGGTTTGGTCCAATGACAGGTGGTGCGCGGGGGATGTGCAACCCCGCCTCTACCGGATCTGAAACAGGCTATGGCAGGGGCATGGGGTATAGACGTGGATTTAGAAGGGGTTTTGGCCCGGAAATGGGCATGAGACGCGGCTATGCCAGGGGTGATGGTGTTTATCCGCCTGAAGCCCCCATGGACAAAACAGCTGAGATCGACATGCTGAAGGCTGAGGCAGTATCCATAAAAAATGCGCTCGAAATGATTAACAGGCGCATAGACGGACTGGAAAAAAGCGGGCCTTAGCCGTCTTACAGAGCCCGACATTGATTTTCTGTGGCTGAATGAAGAGATGAACGTCCAGCATCGAACATCCAATGCGGGACGTTCATCTTTTAATTGCCCGGTTTGGTCATGCCCAGAATATGCTTCAACAATTCGAATAATTTTTCTGCCTGAGCCTTATCAGGACAGGGCGGTAGTTGCATGAGAAGACCAAGGCCCTCGGTTGCCTCATGAAATGCGTCGGATGCAAGGCCGCTGACTGCCGCACAGTTTATCAGGGGATTTAAAGTCACAAGTTTTTGTGCAAATTCAATGCCGGTCATGTCTTCAAGGTCTTCGTCGGTGACTGCCAGATCAAATGCCTTCCCTGAAACAGCCTCAAGGGCGCTACTGCCCGATTCCGCCCATGACATGTCAACGTCATCATATTTTTCCAGGGCTGTGACAAAATCAGACAAAGATTCCCTTTTAGTACAGACCATTAATAAAGATATCATGTTGTCCTCCAGAGCGATGTCATTTTTTGAAATCAGTGGTGATAAACAGAATTTGAGTTATGCAACACCCGCTGGTTTAAATTATGAGCATATACCCAAAAAATAAAACTAACCCTTCACCCTTTATCTGTCAAGGCGAAACGAATAAAAAATAATTGTTAAAAAGCCTGTAAAACCACTTGACAAAAAAACAGGTCATCCTTATTATGAGCATAAGTTCATAATGTATTGGACTAATTTTTTGGGGCGACCTGTTTTTCCTCAAAAATATAAAAATTCAGCTTTCTAAGGATTCACCATGATTATCAGCATTGCAAGCGGTAAAGGGGGCACCGGGAAAACCACTGTTGCGACAAACATGGCACTGTCGGTTGGCTCTGATGTTCAGATCCTTGACTGTGACGTGGAGGAGCCCAATGCCCACCTCTTTATACGTCCTGTGATCAGGGAATCAAATACCGTTTATACCCCTGTTCCTGAAATTGATGAAGAAAAATGTAACTTCTGCAGAAAATGTGCTGACATATGCCGGTTCAGGGCCATTATTGTTGTTGGAGAAAACATCCTGACATTCCCCGAGCTCTGTCACTCCTGTGGCGGCTGCATGGAGGTCTGTCCTGAAAAGGCGATTATTGAAACAGGTCGCGAACTGGGTGTGGTTGAGAAGGGCCACCGGGACGGCCTGGGATTTGTCCACGGCAAGCTGAGAATCGGTGAAGCCATGTCCCCCCCCCTTATCAGAAAAGTGCGATCATCAGCCGGGCCTGAAGCCCTTACCATTATCGATGCCCCTCCCGGCACCTCATGCCCGGTTATCGCTGCCATGAAGGACACTGATTTTGTTCTGATGGTCACCGAGCCCACACCATTTGGCCTGCACGATTTGAAGCTGGCTGTTGAAGCAGTCAAACTCCTTGGCATCCCCAGCGGTCTGGTCATCAATCGATCCGATATGGGCGATAATAAGGTAAGGGAGTATGCCGAGCAGGAAAGCCTCCCCATTCTCATGGAGATCCCGTTTGATCGCAGAATTGCAGAAGTTTACTCAACCGGCGGACTCATCATCGACGCCATGCCGGAGTGGCGGAACAGATTCCAGGAATTGTATCGCGACATTATAAAAACAATAGACAAAAAAGGAAAAAAACCTTGATAAAAGAGCTTGTTGTCATAAGCGGCAAAGGGGGCACAGGAAAAACAAGCCTGATGGCCGCTTTTGCCTCTTTGGCGGAAAAAAGGGTGCTCTGCGATGCGGATGTGGATGCAGCGGATCTTCACCTGCTCATGGCCCCGGAGATAAAAGAACGCCACGATTTCCAGGGCGGGAGTCTGGCGGTAATCGATCAGGACAAATGCTCTGAATGCGGCCTTTGCAGGGAATTGTGCCGCTGGGACGCGATTAATGAACACTTTGAAGTAGACCCGATTGAATGTGAGGGGTGCGGTGTTTGCGTTGATCTATGCCCGGAGCAGGCGATCAACTTCCCTGTTCAGACCTGCGGCGAGTGGTATATCTCAGATACCCGTTATGGACCCATGGTCCATGCAAGGCTGGGCATTGCCGAAGAAAACTCCGGAAAGCTGGTTACCCTTGTGAGGCAGGAAGCAAAAAAACTGGCCGAAGCCCAAAACCTGGATATGATTCTCACGGACGGTCCTCCGGGTGTGGGATGCCCGGTCATTGCTTCCATTGGCGGCGCAACAGCCCTTCTCATCGTGACCGAACCGACAGTCTCCGGGCTGCACGATATGGAGCGGGTCGCAGAACTGGCCTCCCATTTTAAAGTGCCGGCAATGATATGTGTCAACAAATTTGACCTGAACCCGGATCAGACCCGGGCTATTGAAAAGCTGGCCGGAGAAAGGGGGTTAACGGTCCTTGGACGCATCCCTTTTGATCCTGTATTTACAAAATCCATGGTCCAGGGAAAAGTAGTTTTTGAATATGATGCCGCCTCAGATGTCTGTCAATCAATGAAAAATATGTGGGGAGAAATCAACCAGGCATTTTAAACCGGCAATGAAGAATAGCGTTCATTTTCTCAAAAAATAACGAAATAGTCACTCAATAAGATGATGAGCCCTATTCATAAAAAAAGAAAATTTTTCACAACCCCCCATCATAAGGAGGAAAGTTAATAATGAAGAACGGAAGAATTGCAATCCCATCTGTTGAAAATGGTGGATTGG
>JAUXCK010000171.1 GCA_030618925.1 Desulfobacteraceae bacterium | reverse complement strand
TACGATCCGACTTGGTATCAAAGAACGGCAGGCTTTCCCTTATGGCCCTGACGCAGGAGATGCTTGAGAAAACGCGTACCAAACCGGATGAACTCGGCCGGTTGATTAATTATGCAAGGCATATTGAAAATGTAAGAGTGGCTGCTCTGATATTTGAAAATGGAAATGGCCGTCAGGTTGCCCCGTCTGTTGAAAAACGATTTCATATCAGCCTGCGCTCTGACGGAACAGTGGATGTGGCTGAAATTGCTACAAAATATGGTGGCGGTGGGCATAAAAATGCAGCAGGATTTAATATCACCGCAACGCTGAAGGACATAAAAACAAAGATATTAAACCTTGCCAATGACCTTTGATTCAGACAAAAACCATGCCCAGCGGAAACAAAGCGGGTTGTTGGTTGTGAATAAGCCGGCTGATATCACATCTGCGAAAGTTGTTGCCCGGTTGAAAAAAATAACCGGCGTAAGAAAGGCCGGGCATACCGGCACACTAGACCCGTTTGCAACCGGGATATTGATATGCTGTGTGAATCGGGCAACCCGGCTGGCCGGTTTTTTCCTGCATGGCCATAAGACATACAGAGGCCTTCTGGTCCTCGGGCGGGAGACAGACACATTTGATGCAACAGGAACAACGACCTCAAAATGTGATACCATACAGGTTTCTGATAAAGAAATCGAATCTGTTTTCAACCAATTCAAAGGGTCGATTGAACAGCTTCCACCGGTCTATTCTGCGCTGAAGCATAAGGGCGTGCCGCTTTACAAACTTGCACGCAGCGGGAAACCGGTTCAGAAACCGCCAAGACAGGTGGTGATTTCGAAACTCTCGATTCTGGACATCGACCTGCCGGCGGTACGGTTTGAGGTGTCATGCTCTGCTGGAACCTATATACGGTCACTTTGTTCTGATATCGGGAAAGCCCTGGGGTGCGGCGGCCATCTTAAGACACTCAACCGAATCGAGAACTGCGGATTTACCCTGGACGATGCAGCCACCCTTGAAGAGTTGGAAAAGCTTGCAATATCGGGAAAATTGTCAGATAAACTAATCAGCATGAACGATGCGCTTAAGGGGATGACGGGATATATATCAAATAAACAGCTGACAGAGAAAGTCCTGGCCGGTCAACCCATATGGGCGGAGGATTTAAAACATCATAAACAGAAACCAACAGGAAAACCCTGTTTTAAGGAGCATATCAAGATTGTTGAGCCGGACAACAACCTGATTGCAGTGTTGCGCCGTCAAACAACAGACAAACCCTATGATTATAGTTGTGTTTTTCATCCTGAGAATTAATATTCATTCAACAGGAAAAAAACCCTTTGGACACACATACAAAATTGAACTCAACTCACAAATTAATGTTCAGCAAGAGGAGGCAAAAAAGTGACGTTCACAGCGAGTAATAAAAAGAAGACGATTGACCGCTTTAGACTTCATGACACGGACACCGGGTCGCCGGAGGTGCAGATTGCGCTTCTGACACATCGCATTTCTTACCTGACCGAACATGTCAAGGTCCATAAAAAAGACCATCATTCCAGGAGAGGGCTGCTCATCCTGGTCGGCAGGCGCCGACGGCTCTTAAACTATGTCAAAACCAAGGATATTAACAGGTACAAAACAATCATCGAGAGTCTTGAACTGCGAAGGTAACTTGCCGGTTAATACACTCGTCCAAACAAATTCAACCCCTCAGCAATCCTGTTGAAAAACGTTTTATGACGTTCGGCTTCAGGATGCTGTTTTTAGGAGAAAATTATGGAACACTCATTTGAAACAGATATCAACGGAAAACCTTTTCATATTCAGACCGGCAAACTGGCCAAACAAGCCTCGGGATCGGTTTTGGTTCAGTTCGGCGAAACCATGGTTATGGTTTCAGTTGTCGCTGATCGTAAAGAAAAACCCAGCGTTGACTTTTTACCACTTACCGTTGAATACCAGGAAAAAATTTATGCCGCAGGTAGAATTCCAGGCAATTACTTCAGGCGTGAAATCGGACGCCCGAGCGAAAAGGCAACCCTGACCAGCCGGTTGATCGACAGACCCATCCGCCCGCTTTTCCCAAAAGGGTACCGGTTTGAAACCCAGGTGATTGCAACCGTCCTGTCCTCAGACAAGGAGAATGATCCGGACGTACTCGCAATCGTCGGCACCTCTGCCGCCCTTGTCATTTCGGACATTCCCTTCCAGGGTCCCATTGCAGCAGTGCGTGTGGGCCGGGTCGATGGTCGTTTCATCGCCAATCCAACCATCAGCGAATGCGCACAAGAGACCTGCGACATCAATATTGTGATTGCCGGCTCGAAAACAGGTGTGGTCATGGTAGAAGGCGGTGGGAATATCGTTAGTGAGGCCGATATGCTCGAAGCCATTTTTTTCGGCCACAAGGCGATGCAGCCGCTGATCGACATGCAGCAGAAACTCATAGACGCGGTCAGCCCTGAAAAAAGAGTCATCGTGCCCGTGGAAAAAGATCCGGTTCTGGTGGATAAAATTACGGCCCTGGCTGACGCCCGAATGCGTGAAGCGATCATTATTCCTGAAAAAACAAACCGCAGCAAGGCGATTCATGTCCTCAAAACAGAAGTTCTTGATGCCCTTTCAGAGGAGGACGGGGACAGTTTGAGTCAAGCAAAAGACATCCTTCAGGATATTCAGAAATCAATCAGCCGCGATCTTATTTTAAATCAGGGACGTCGAATTGATAACCGAAATTTCGATGAAGTCAGGCCCATCGCATGCGAAACCCATACGCTTCCCAGACCCCACGGCAGTGCTTTATTTACACGGGGGGAAACACAAGTCCTCGGGGTCCTTACCCTTGGCTCAGGCCTGGACGAGCAGCGGGTAGAAACCCTTAACGGGGAAGAGTTCAAACCTTTTATGCTTCATTACAATTTTCCCCCCTATTCTGTGGGGGAGACCCGACGGATCGGCGGACCGAGCCGCCGGGATATAGGCCATGGGTCCCTTGCGACCCGAGCCATTGAAAAAGTGCTGCCTTCCAAGGAAGATTTTGATTATACGATCCGTCTTGTTTCTGAAGTCTTTGAATCAAACGGGTCCTCTTCCATGGGAACCGTTTGTGCCGGGTCGCTGGCCCTTATGGATGGCGGTGTACCGATCAAAGCCCCGGTATCCGGGATCGCCATGGGCCTTGTGAAAGAAGATGACAAGGTGGTCATTCTGTCCGATATCCTCGGGGATGAAGATCATACCGGAGATATGGATTTCAAGGTGGCCGGCACCGCAGACGGTATCACGGCGCTGCAAATGGACATTAAAATCCAGGAGCTTTCAAAAGATATCATGGAAAAAGCCTTGGAACAGGCCCGCCGGGGCCGCCTTCACATTCTTGATAAGATGAATGAGGCCCTTAGTGACTCCCGAGAGGACATTTCTCCTTATGCCCCGAAAATCTCCACGATTAAAATTAACCCGGATAAAATCCGTGAAATTATAGGGCCGGGCGGGAAAGTGATCCGATCGATGCAGGCTGAAACAAATACAAGGATTGAAGTCGATGATACGGGTTTGGTCAAGATATCAGCCCTGTCCCAGGAAGATGGAGATGCAGCGACCCAGATGATCAATGATATCGTTCTGGATCCGGAAGTTGGCGCTGTCTACGAAGGCAAGGTTGTTAAAATTATGGACTTTGGAGCGTTTGTGCAAATTACCCCGGGTACGGACGGCCTGGTCCACATTTCACAGCTTGCCGACCATCACGTCAAAAAAGTCACGGATATTGTAAAGGAAGGCGACATCATCAAAGTCAAAGTTCTTGAAGTGACACAGGACGGAAAAATCCGCCTGAGCCACAAAGATGTACAGAAGTAAAGACTTTGCACTCAAAAGGCATTGTGTTGATCCGGCCCCGGACGACGGTGTGTTCATCTGGACGATGGTCTCATCTGGATGATGGTCTCTTTCGGAATGCTGCGGTGATAAAAGGGTAAATGTTTGATTACTCCTTCAGTTAATAAAACGGTTCTTGAAAACGGGATCCGGATTCTGACCCAAACCGTCCCCCATGTCCATTCAGTATCCATGGGCGTATGGGTCAATGTGGGGGCCCGGGATGAAACCCGGGCCGAAAGCGGCCTCTCCCATTTCATCGAGCACATGATTTTCAAAGGCACCCGAAAAAGGGATGCCTACCAGATTGCCAAGGAATTCGATGCCATCGGCGGTCAGACCAATGCCTTCACATCAACCGAGCTGACCTGTTACCACGCCAAAGTGATGGATGCGCACCTTCCCACCATGATCGATATCCTCTCTGATATTTTTCTGAACTCAAAATTTGACCCCCTTGAAGTGGAAAAAGAGAGGCCTGTTATTCTCCAGGAAATTGGAATGGTTGAAGACAGCCCTGAAGAATGCGTTCACCTTCTCCTGTCGAACCGTTTCTGGGGGGATCACCCCCTGGGCCGATCTATTCTTGGCACCCAGGAAAACCTCATTCAGTTTGACGCTGACACCATCAAAACATTTTTCCACCGATTTTATCAGCCTGACAGAATTGTGATTTCAGCGGCCGGCAATATAGAACACGACCGGTTTGTCGACATTGTAAGACCCGCCTTTGAATCAATAAGACCCGGGAACAGTCTGCCGGGCCGCCATCCCCCGACAGCCATCCCGGGGATCAGCATCACACCCAAAGATCTGGAGCAGGTCCATATATGTATCGGCGTAGAAGGGATCAGCGCAACCAGCAGCAACCGGTATGCCCTTTCACTTCTAAGCACTATCTTTGGGGGAAACATGAGCTCAAGACTTTTCCAGGAGATCCGTGAACGCAGGAGCCTGGCATATTCCATCTATTCTTTTTCCTCCTCCCATGTGGATACCGGTATGTTCGGGAGCTATGCAGGGGTTTCCCCCTTGAAGACCGATGAAGCCCTTGAGGTGATTCTGAACGAAATAAAACGACTCTGTGATACCCCGGTAGATACCGCTGAGCTCAATGATGCAAAACAATTCACCAAAGGGAATATCCTGCTCTCAGTGGAAAATACAGACAACCTTATGGTGAGGCTTGCCCAAAATGAAATCTATTTCGAGCGCTACATTCCTCTTGAGGAAATTTTAGACAATATTGAAAAAGTCACCCAAGAGAATATTCTTCATCTGGCCCGGACGATCTTCAAAGAAAAAAAAATCGGGGTCAGCGTTCTCGGGCCGGTCCCCGACCGCAATGCCATTAACAGCCTGGTGGATGCCTATATTGGGGCGCACTGACACATTTGACGCAATAGAAATGAATAGTCTTCACTGAAATGGAATGACATGAATGACCTGACAATCCAGTTTTTGCGCTTGAGGCCGGATGAGGATGCGGATATCCCCCTGCCCCGGTATATGACACCGCTTTCAGCCGGCATGGATTTATTTGCAGCACCCCGGGGTGACCTGATCCTGGACCCCGGTGCCATCACGCTGATCCCCACCGGGTTTGCCCTATCCATCCCCCGGGGATTTGAGGCCCAAATCCGTCCCAGAAGCGGACTGGCGGTAAAACATGGTATCGGCCTGATCAACTCTCCGGGTACCATTGATGCGGACTACCGGGGAGAGGTCAAGATTGCGGTGATTAATCTTGGAAATAAACCGTACACTTTCCAGCGCGGAGACAGAGTTGCCCAGATGGTGATTAAACGGGTATATCGGGCCAGGTTGAGTATTGTGGAACAGCTTGATGAAACCACACGCAATACCGGTGGGTTTGGACATACCGGCGTATAAAGATCCTGGCCCAAAGGACCAAATTTTCTATATAAGAATAAAATTTTAAACCCCATCCCCAGGAGTTACCCCCTTGTCAATGCAGGATAAAAACCGCGAACTCACCATCTGCATGCTGGCCAGCGGCAGCAAGGGAAACAGTATTTTCATCTCTGACGGATCCACCTCAGTTCTGTTTGACGCCGGCCTCTCCGGAATTGAAATCGAACGCAGGTTAGCATCCAGAGGACTTGATCCCGAAAAGCTGAATGCGATCGTTGTGTCCCATGAACACAGCGACCATATTCGGGGGGTGGGTGTTCTTGCAAGAAGGTACGGCCTGCCGGTTTATATCAATCCAAAAACCATGACGGCAGCCGCAACTCACCTGGGTAAGATTCGCACCATCGTAAATTTTGAATGCGGCTATGCCTTTGCCATCAATTCACTTACAATTCATCCCTTTTCCCTATCCCATGATGCAGAAGATCCGGCCGGCTTTACCATTCATGGCAATGGGACTAAAATCGGTATTGCGACTGACCTCGGTATTGCCACATCCATGGTCAAAGAACATCTAAAAGAGTGTACCCTGTTGGT
>JAUXCK010000056.1 GCA_030618925.1 Desulfobacteraceae bacterium | reverse complement strand
TGTAAATGACTACCCCCCCATAGATTGATCTGCCAATATCGATGATGAATGACATCGATTTTTCAACAAAAAATTATAGCCGCACCCTGTCTTTCTTCTTCAATTTTGTGATGGATTCAATGTGATAGGTGTGCGGAAACATATCCACGGGCTGAACCTCGAGCACCTCGTAGTCTTCCCTCATCAAGTCCAGATCCCGGGCCAGGGTCGCTGGATTGCAGGAGACATATACTATTCTTTCCGGTCCCATGGCGAGGACCTGTTTAACCACATCCTTGTGCATCCCGGCCCGGGGCGGATCGATAATCATCACATCCGGCCTTTCATTTATTTCTGACAGGGTTTCCCTGATATCTCCCTGGATAAAAGTACAATTGCCGATTTTATGATTCCGGCAGTTTTTTCCGGCATCTGCAACAGCACTCTCAACCATTTCAAGCCCGATCACCGATTTTGCTGAATCCGCCAGCCATATGGGGATGGTGCCGGTGCCGCTGTACAGATCAAGAACCGTATCGCCGCCGGAAAGCTCGGCGAATGTCTTTACCCCTCCATAGAGTTCCTCTGCACCACGGGTATTTGTCTGGAAAAAAGAATTTGCTGATATTTCATATTCAAAAGAGCCGAGCCTGTCTCTCAATATCCGCTCTCCGCCCAAAAGTATTTCACATTCACCCACTGCAATGCTTGCTTTTCGCGTATTGATATTATTGACGACGGAAACTATTTTCGGGTATTTTTCAATTAAACTGTCTGCTAACGGCTGAACAAGATTCCGATCTTCTGATGCCGTGATGATATTTACCATCCAATGATCATATGCTACGGAATGTCTCAGCATCAAAAATCGCCAGAATCCCTCATGACTGTGAAGCCCGTATGCCGGCGCCTCCGATGTTTTCATATATTGCCTGGCCGTGTCTAAAATCTGGTTACCAAGACCCGGCTGCAGCAGACAGGCCTGGATATCCAGGACTTTGTAAAATGTTCCCGGCACATGCAGGCCTAATGCAAATCCCCTCTCTACGCCTTCCATGCCCATCTCCCGGGGTAGAAGCCATCGTCTGTCTGAACAGGAAAATTCCATCTTGTTGCGGTACCCGAAAATCTTCTCTGAAGGGAGCGCCGGATGCACTATCACATGATCGATTTTGCCGATATGCGCTATGGATTCAGCCACATGACGGGTTTTAAATTCCAGCTGTTTCTCATAGTCAAGAAATTGCCATTTGCAGCCGCCACAAAATCCGCTGTATTCGCAAGGCGGTTCAACCCTGAGAGGAGACGGCTTCAGTATCTCCATGACCCGGGCTTCGGCAAATTGTTTCTTTTTCTTAACAATCCGTGCCAGAACCCGGTCCATGGGTGCGGTGTTATCCACAAAAATCGCAAACCCGTCCACCTTGGCAAGGCCTTTCCCCCCAAAAGCAATATCAATAATATCAAGCTCAAGGGTCTGCCCTTTTTTTATCTTCATGCTTGCCTTTTGCTCCTTCTTTTATATGATACACACATTATGGGATCGCACAAATGTCCCGCGCCTCTGCAACTCTCTCTCACATATCTCCTGGTTGTCGGGGAGCAGATGTGTTTGGCAAATAACTGCCCGACATACTCCATGCGATATCTGCACGGCTACAAGACTATGCGAAAAACATCCAAAAAATCAACCTGTAAACCGATTTCTTTTTCTTCGGAAAAATTAATATTAAATGGATTTCTGCACCTGCCGCATATTGAAAATCCACCTGTCGTCATCGGGTCACACGGTCTTTTCGCCAGTGCTGATTCTCCAAAACAGATTGCACTGGCAGAAAAATGTAATGATTTCGGTCTTGCATTTTTTCGGTTTAATCACAGGGGCTGCGGAAACAGTGAAGGCCGCTTCAGGGAGGTGACCTCCCTTAAAGCCCGTTGTACAGATTTCCAGAATGCTGTCGCGCTGATGCGCAACTCCCCGGATATTGGAAGCCGGGTTGGTGCATTTGGCAGCAGTATGGGAGGGGCAACTGTTTTATCTGCTGCACACTCTTGTGCGGTAGAGGCAATCGTCACAGTCGCCGCGCCCATAAGGAGCAAGCCAATCCTTGCTGCAGCTCAAGAAACAGGAGACCTTCGCTACCACCCTTTATCATTTTATCAAAAAAACCTTGGTTTTGATATTTCGGACCGGCTCTCATCAATTTCCAGGATAATGATGTTTCATGGTGATGCGGATGAGGTGGTGCCGGTATCTAGCGCTTATGAGATATTTTCCAGGGTCGCCGAACCCAAAAAACTGATCATTCAAAAATCCGGCGACCATCCCATGAACAATCCTGAACATCAGGTCGATTTTATCAAAAAAGCAGCCAGCTGGTTTAGTAAATGGCTGAATAGACCCTAACGATAGGGTAGATAGCGTGCAACCATAAATTGTAAACATTACACTTGCATACATGTTCATTACATTATATAATTTAACCATTGTAGTGCCGTTTCAGCCCTGGACAGATCGGGGCAGAAGAGGCTTTTTTTCCATCGCGTCGACACCATTATGAGAAGCACGATCTGCTGTTCAAAGGGTCACCAAAATGCCAAAAAATACATTGCGCAGAAATATCGAGCATGAAGGATGGGGACAGCTCACCTATGAAATCCGTGAAATTGTGGCGGTGGGAAAGACTTTGGAAAAACTGGGGGTCAAAATTACCTGGGAAAATATCGGGGATCCGATTCAGAAGGGAGAAAAACTGCCCGGGTGGATAAAAGACATCATCATCGATCTTGTGTCTGAGGACAAGACCTACGGATATGTGGACTCTCAGGGTGTGATCGAAACAAGGGAGTTTCTTGCGGAGAAAATAAATCAGCGGGGCGGATACCAGGTTTCGGCCAATGATATCCTGTTTTTTAACGGTCTTGGCGACGCAGTGGCAAAAGCATTCAGTTTCCTTAAACGGGAAGCGCGGGTTATCGGTCCCTCACCGGCATATTCCACACATTCATCTGCTGAAGCAGCTCATTCAGGATATGATCATCTCACATACGAGCTGGATCCGGAAAAAAACTGGATGCCTGATCTTCAGGACCTTGAAAACAAAATCCGGTACAACGATTCCATCGCCGGAATGCTCCTGATAAATCCGGACAACCCAACCGGCGCTGTTTATCCCCGTACCCTGCTTGAGGAAATGGTCGGAATCGCACGGAAGTATAATATCTTTGTGCTCTGTGATGAAATCTATGCCCACATTGTCTTTAACCATGCAGAAACAACCCATCTGAGCCAGGTTATCGGCAATGTTCCGGGAATTGCCCTGCGGGGGATATCTAAAGAATTCCCATGGCCGGGCAGCCGCTGCGGCTGGTTTGAGATCTTCAATCAGGACAAACATCCGGTATTTCGAAGGTATATCAAGGGGCTAAGGGATGCCAAGATGCTTGAGGTGTGTTCAACCAGCCTTCCCCAGTATGCCATCCCCAGGGTGATGGGGGATCCGCGGTATATAGGCCACCTCAATGACCGCAAAGCGGTTTTTCAAAAACGGGCCAATGAAGCTTATGACATTTTTTCACAGGTCAAGGGCATCGTTGTCACCAAGCCCCAGGGCGCATTTTATATGTCCCTCCTTTTTAAGAATGGGGGTTTAAACGGCAAACAAGTCCTTAAAATTGACAACCCGGAAGTCCGGGCATATGTGGAGGAAAAAATTGAGGATGTCGAGCCGGATAAGCGATTTGTCTACTATCTCCTTGGGGCCACCGGCATTTGCGTTGTACCTCTGACAGGCTTTTGCTGTGACAGAATGGGCTTCAGGATCACTCTGCTTGAAACAGAAGATGAAAAACGAGTGTGGACCTGGAAAACAATCTCAAGGTGCATCGAGAATTATTTAAGCTCTGCCTGAAGTCTCTTTTCAGAAGAAATCGACAAAAAATCACAAAGAATATTCTTGGTTTCATCCAGTATGGGATCGATTTTATTGTTCTCGTCTTTCCGGTTTTCCATGTCGTCTTCCAACGCATCACTGTCACCAAGGTCTGACACGGATTTTAACGGCGCCAGTCCCTGAAGGGCGCGACGCTTATTCTCCAGTTCAAATCGGACTGACTCAAAATCCTCGCGCTCCTTTTTGCGGACACTTTCCTTTAGGGAGATTTCTTTCTTTTTCTCTGTCTCTTTCAGGGTGCTGATGCTTGCCATCAGATATTCGAAGCCAGGGTCCTTTTTAACACGATCCTCGTGTAATGTCCTGACCCTTTCCACAGCGTGTGAAAAATCAGAATAGGGTTTATATTGAACCGCAGTGATTCTGTCCCAGGCCAACGCATCAGGCAGCGCGCTTTCACCAATTTTTTTCTTATCATAGATTCCCGGAAGAATGATATCCGGGATAACGCCTTTGTGTTGTGTGCTTTTTCCGGATATCCGGTAAAATTTACCGCGGGTCATCTTGAGCTGTCCCTGCATGAGGCGCTCCAGGGATTGAACAGTCCCCTTATCAAAGGACTGGGTTCCCACCACGATGCCCCGGTTGTAGTCTTGAATTGCGGCGGCAAAAATTTCTGAAGCAGAAGCGCTCATCCTGTTGATCAAAATCAAAAGCGGTCCGCTGTAGACAATCTCCGGATCAAAATCCTTTAGTGTTCTGATTCGGCCATTGTCCCCCCGGACCTGAACCACAGGCCCCTTTTCAATAAAAAGCCCGGTGAGTGTATTTGCTTCCTGCAGCGCACCGCCGCCATTATCCCGCAGATCGATAATAACACCATCCACATTGTCTGCAGTTAATTCGGCAAGCAAACGTTTTACATCCCGGGTGGTACTTCTGTAATCCTTTTCCCGTCTCTGTTGCGCCCTGAAATCAACATAAAAGGTGGGAATTTCGATGATGCCGATCCGGCAGACCGAATCACCATTGTGAATATCATCTACCTTTTTCTGGGCAGCCTGTTCCTCAAGCTTGACCGTATTCCGTGTAATCCTGACATGTCTGGTTTGATGCTCATCAACTGCATCTACAGGTATAATTTCAAGCTGGACAATGGTTTTCTTTGGACCGCGGATGAGTGCAACGACATCGTCCAGGCGCCATCCGATCACATTAACCACATCGCCGTCAACGCCCTGACCGACACCAATGATACGGTCGCCCGCCTTTAATCGTTCGGATCTATCTGCAGGACCGGCGGGTATCAGACGTACAATTCTTGTATATTCGTTTTTTCTTTGAAGCACGGCGCCGATCCCTTCCAGGGAAAGCTTCATCAGGATATCAAAATTTTCCGATACCCGGGGGGAGAGATACTGGGTATGAGGATCATAGACCTGTGTGAGGGCATTCATATACGTATGAAATACATCCTCACTGTTTCGTTGTTTGACCCGGTGCAACTGGCTGCGATACCGCTTGATCAAAAGTGCCTGAATGTCATCTAAAGATTTTCCAGCCAGCTTCAAATTAAGCACTTCATTTTTCAATCGCTTACGCCATATGTCATCCAACTCATCCAGGTCTGTCGGCCATGAAGCGATTTCCCCTTCGACCTTAATGCTTTCATCGATATCAAACTTCATGTTCTGAAACCCTTTTTCAATTCGAACGATGATAAATTCAAGCCGTTCGATGACACGTGTCTGATATCTGTTAAAAATATTGAAAGCCGATTTGAGCTCACCATTTTTCAAATCATTGTCCAGGCGGTATCGATATATTTCAAATTCCTTTATATCGCTTTCCAGAAAATATTGGTGGCCGCTGTCAAGGTCAGACAAGTAAGCCTCAAACACCTTGTCTGACAACTGATCATTCAGCGGTATTTTCCGATAATGATAGGAATCTAAATGGTCTACGATACTCAACGTCAATTTTGAATGCCATTTTTCAGGGGAGATGATGTCCGAATTGCCGCCCTCAGACAGTGCATAAGCCGGCATCCTTTTTACCACAGCATTATCCCTGTCCAGCACATCGGACGCCTGGACCTCTGTAAAATATTCATCTTCAATGGCATACCAGTAAATAAAAAAGCCATTGATCAAAATCAGAAAGGCGATTTGAGCCACAAGAATGAGTCGCTTATTTTGAAAAAACTTCATAAAACCCCTCTGACGCATCATACCTTAAACGGTCGTATTTTTGCGTCAATGATTATTGCTTCAAGATGGTCAGATGAGACACGGCGCCCCGAGATGACTTTATCCGTTTACTATACCACTTTGTCTGTCTTTAGGCAAGAAATGTTGGATCTGATGAGGATGGCAGGATGAAGCGTCAAGGATTAAAACCGTTTGTTTTTTCTGGGAATTATTTTAATCTCACTGCATGTGGTTTCCACGGCCCCATATCCCAGTAGTCCGTTAACCTCCCGGTTCATCACCGGGCTTATTCTCAACTTGAGGGAATCCGGAACAGCAATAATGGTTTCGGTCCTTTCAGGTATCTGCAGGTGAACAAAGGTTGAGCAGGAACCCGGATACTTTTTCATAATATCATGCAACTTCGACAGGGCTTCCGTATCTACCTGGGATGTATCCACGTGGATGTGGACACTCGAGTTCCAGATACTTTCCGCCTTCTCAATTGGAATCACGGTCTCAGCCAGTATTTTTATCGTATTCTCATCCTTCTGTACCTGCCCTTGTATAAATAGGGGCACATCCGCCCTGAGATAACGCTCAGCCGTTTCAAACACCCTGGGAAAAACCACAATCTCAAGCATCCCGTGCAAGTCCTCAATGGTTAAAAAAGCCATGAGGTCACCCTTTTTGGTTCGGATGTTTTTGATACTGTTAATGGTTCCGGCGATTCTGATTGCCGCCCCGTCCTTTTCTTCCGCAATGGTAAGCGCATTGACATTAGCAAACTTATCAACAAGATCCTGGTAACGGTCAAGGGGGTGACCTGAAATATAAAAACCCAAAGATTCCTTTTCTGCGCCCAAACGCTCCTTTTCACCCCATTCATCGATATCAGGCATGGAGGGCATATTGATCGACTGACCCTTATCGCTATCCATGTCAAAGAGTCCCATTTGAGGATCATCTCTTTCCTTTTGGACCCTCTGACCGTACTCAAGGGCATCCTCAAGGGAGGCCATCATTTGAGAACGAAAACTGCCTGTGGAATCAAACGCCCCGCAATTTATCAAACTTTCAATGACCCGTTTGTTTACTTTTCGAAGATCAACGCGTTCACAGAATTCAAACAATGAAGAAAAGGGCCCGTTTTTTTCCCGCTCCTTGCTGATCTGCTCTATGGCCGCCTCCCCGACATTTTTAACTGCCACGAGTCCAAATCTAATTTTTGAGCCGGCCACTCTAAATGTGGTGTTACTTTCATTAATATCCGGAGGAAGGACTTCGATGGCATGATGACGACATTCGACGATATACTTGACAACCCCGTCAATCGAGTTCATCTCACTGCTGAGCAGTGCCGCCATGAGTTCTACTGGAAAATGAGTTTTTAAATAAGCGGTTTGAAAGGCAATGAGGGCATAGGCTGCACTGTGGGACTTGTTAAACCCGTATCCTCCAAATTTCTCCATTAAGTCAAATATCTTTTTTGCCTTGTCAACGGGGATATTGTTCTCTTTGGCCCCTTTCATAAAAAGTTCCCGATGCTGGGCCATGAGGGCTGCTTTTTTTTTGCCCATTGCCTTGCGCAGCCCATCGGCATCAGCCATGGAATACATGGCAAGCTCGCTGGCAATCTTCATCACCTGTTCCTGATAAAGAATGACACCATATGTTTCATTTAATATGGGCTCCAGCTGGGGCAGCAGGTATTCCACGGATTCGCGCCCATGCTTGCGATCGACAAATTCATCTACCATTCCGCTGTCAAGGGGTCCGGGACGATAAAGGGCCACCAGGGCGGTCACATCCGCAAAATTTTCCGGTTTTAACCTCACCAGGAGATCCTTCATACCGGAACTCTCCAGCTGAAATACGCCCGTGGTATCCCCTGCAGACAGGAGGCGATAGGTATCCGCATCAGTCAGATCAAGATTTGAAAGATCCGGGGGGGGTTTGTCCTGCTTTGCGATCAAGCGCAGGGTGTTGTCAATCACCGTCAAATTGCGGAGGCCCAGGAAATCAAATTTGACCAGCCCGATCTGTTCCACATATGTCATATCAAATTGTGTGACCACCTCCCCCTTTTTCCCTTTATAAAGCGGCAGGTACTCAACAAGCGGTTTGTCTCCGATCACCACCCCGGCAGCATGGGTCGATGCATGTCTGGGGAGCCCTTCGAGCACACGACAGATCTGAATAAGATTGGCAATTTCCGATTTTTCTTTCATCAGCGCCCCAAACTTCGGCTCCATTTTCAGCGCCTCGTCCAGGGTAATATTCAACACATCCGGGACCATTTTTGCAATGGCATCTACTTCATGCAGAGGGATATCCAATGCCCTGCCCACATCCCGGATCACTGCCCTGGTTTTTAATTTTCCAAATGTAATGATCTGGGCCACATAATCACCGCCGCCATACCGATCCACCACGTATTTGAAAACTTTTTCCCTGCCATTAATACAGAAATCAACATCAATATCCGGCATACTGCTTCTGTCGGGATTCAAAAATCGCTCAAAAATCAATCCATGCTCAATGGGATCAAGATCCGTAATGCCAAGGGCATAAGACACCATGCTGCCGGTTGCGGAACCCCGGCCCGGCCCCACCGGTATCTGATTCTGCTTCCCGAAGTGAATAAAGTCGGCAACGATCAGAAAGTACCCGGCAAATCCCATCTTCCGTATGATCTTAAGCTCATGTTCGAGACGCTCATCATATACAGCCTCATCCATATCCGGATACTTGATTTTGATCTGCTTTATTCTTTCCGCAAACCCTTCATGGACCTGTTGATCAAAAATATCATCAATGGGCAACCCGGATGTCGTATTGTACTTTGGGAAATGATAGGTCTTGAAATCAAATTCAATATGGCACCGGTCAGCGATTGCAGCCGTATTCTCAATGGCCCCGGGGTATTGGCCCAGGGTGGCTTCCATCTCCTCCGGGGATTTGAAAAACAGCTGGTCTGTATTGAACCGAAAGCGGTCTGCTTCATTGACCGTCTTGCCGGTCTGAACACACAGCAGCACGTCATGCGCCTTTGCGTCATCTTTGTCCAGATAATGGCAATCATTGGTGGCCACCATGGGGATGGAAAGCCGCCGGCTCATATCCAAAAGGCCCGCGTTGACCTGTTCCTGCGCCGGTATCCCGTTGTGCTGAACTTCTAGAAAAAAATTATCTTCCCCAAAAACATTCTGAAAAAACCGGGCTGCCTCATCCGCCTGATCGGGTTTTCCCTCGTTCAGCAGGCTGGGGATCTCTCCGTGAAGGCAGGCGGAAAGGCCGATCAATCCCTTGTGGTGCTGTTGCAAGATCTCCTTGTCAATTCGGGGTTTGTAATAAAACCCTTGAAGATGTGCAATAGATACGAGTTTGCACAGGTTGGCATATCCTTCCTGATTCTCGATGAGAAGGACCAGGTGACGCAGCGCCTTGTTGTCAAGGGGGGTTTTATCGGCAAGGGTTCGGGGCGCCACATAACATTCACAGCCGATAATGGGTTTGATGCCGGCCTTATCTGCCATTTTATAAAATTCAATTGCCCCGAACATGGTGCCGTGATCTGTCATGGCCACAGCATCCATTCCAAACTCCTTTGCCCTTTCGAATAACGGACCCACCCGGATAGCCCCGTCAAGAAGACTGTACTGGGTATGGACATGGAGGTGAGCAAATCTGGATTTAGGGTTCGCACGCATCATATATATGGGTCCTAATCAAGACGATAATTGGGGGCCTCCTTGGTGATAATCACATCATGGACATGACTTTCACGCAGGCCTGCTGCGGTTATTTTTGTAAACCTTGCCTTCTCCCTCAGTTCTTCAATGGTTCGACACCCCACATACCCCATGCCGGCCTCTAACCCCCCCAGCAATTGGAATATATTTTCGGTCAGGCGGCCCCTGTAAGGGACCCTGCCCACGATTCCTTCCGGAACCAGACTGTCATCTTCAACATCCTCTCCCTGATAATACCTGTCAGTGCTTCCTTCTTTCATGGCTTCAAGAGACCCCATTCCCCTGTATACCTTATAACTACGCCCCTGAAAAAAAATCGTCTCCCCGGGGCTTTCCTCAGTCCCGGCGAACAGGCCCCCGATCATTACCGAGTGAGCACCGGCCGCAATGGCCTTTGTAATATCACCTGAAAATTTAACCCCTCCATCGGCTATCAAGGGAACACCGGTTTTGTTGGAGATGGATCTGCAATTCATAATGGCCGTCACCTGAGGCACGCCGACACCGGCAATAATACGGGTCGTACAAATAGATCCAGGCCCTATCCCTATCTTCACACCATCAACACCGGAATTGATAAGTCCCTCCGCCCCTTTCCCGGTCGCCACATTCCCGGCGATCAACTCCAGGTCCTTGAATTCGCCCTTGATTGTCTTGACCGCCCTGATCACATTTTCTGAAAACCCGTGGGAGGTATCGATGACAACAACATCTACATCAGACTGATGAAGCGCTTGAATCCGATCCAGCATATCATCCCCGACACCCACAGCAGCACCGACACGGAGCCGGCCCAGATTATCTTTACAGGCATTGGGGTATTTTTTAATCTTTTCAATGTCCTTGATCGTTATCATGCCTTTCAACCTGCCTTTATGATCAACCACTAAAAGTTTTTCAATCCGATGTTCATGAAGCAATTTTTTGGAATCTTCAAGATCAATACCTTCTGATACTGTGACAAGGTTATCTCTGGTC
>JAUXCK010000094.1 GCA_030618925.1 Desulfobacteraceae bacterium | reverse complement strand
GTGTTTAATTCTTTTCTCCTATGGACTGCATCCTGAATACCGGTTGATCCTGACCGGTAACCGGGATGAATTCTACGACAGACCCACCCGGCCCCTTGGATACTGGGCGGATGCACCCCATATTCTGGCCGGGCGTGACCTCAAGGGAAACGGCACCTGGCTGGGTGTCACACGCTCCGGTAAAATTGCCGCCATCACAAACTTCAGAGACCCCGGCACACTAAAAGCAGACGCCCCTTCCCGGGGAGACCTGATCAAAAACTTCCTGAATGGAACCGATTCTCCCGGGGCCTATTTAAAACAGATCAAAAAAACCGGTGATCAATACAACGGGTTTAATCTCCTTGCAGGGGACGACAACGGACTCTGGTACACCTCCAACCAGGGGGGCGGTATTGTTGAGATAACGCCGGGAATTTATGGTCTCAGCAATCACTTTCTGGATACACCCTGGCCAAAGGTTGAAAAAGGAAAATCAGCGATCAAGCCTGTTTTTTCCAGACCCGCCATTGATATCGAGGCTGTTTTCAATATTCTGAGCGACCGCTCTTTTCCGCCCGGGAACCAGCTTCCGGACACCGGCGTCGGTGAGGAGTGGGAACGCCTCCTGTCTCCCCTTTTTATCGTTAGTGATACCTATGGCACGCGCAGTTCATCGGTTATTTTGATCAAAAAAAACGGCCGGGTGACATTTGTAGAACGAACATATGTCCCTGAAAAAACCGGAGTGGTCTGCCAACACACCAAAACATTTACATTTATGAGGCGCCCAAATGCAATTTTATAAATACCATGGACTTGGAAATGATTACATTGTGATCGATCCGGCTGAAACCACCGGCCCCCCGACAGAATCACAAATTCGACTGATCTGCCATCCACATTTCGGCATAGGATCAGACGGCATTCTTCTCGGCCCCCTGGAAAGCGATGAGGCAGATTACGGTCTTCGCATTTTTAATCCAGACGGCAGCGAAGCTGAAAAAAGCGGAAACGGGCTGAGAATTTTTTCCAGATACCTCTGGGACAAAAACCGGGTCACAACCAAACCGTTTACCATTTATACAGCCGGCGGTGTTGTCGAGTCCAGGGTGCATACAGGGGGGAAAATCATCACAGTCCAAATGGGCCGTGTCAGTTTTAACAGTCAAGATATCCCGGTGAACGGGCCTTCCCGCGAAGTCACCAATGAAACAATCGATATGGATGGTGAAATGCTGACCTTTTGTGCCGCCACTGTGGGCAATCCCCATTGTGTCATTCTGCGGGAAAAGGCGTTGGCCCGGGAGGCAAAAGAATGGGGCCCTCATATTGAAATTGACCCCCGATTTCCAAATAAAACCAATGTCCAGTTTTTAGAGATACTGGACCCGGCCAATATCAGAATTGAAATCTGGGAGCGCGGTGCCGGCTACACCCTGGCATCGGGCAGCAGCAGCAGTGCCGCCGCTGCCGTTGCTCGCCGGCTGGGTCTATGCGGTCCACAGCTCACCGTCCATATGCCCGGTGGCACTATTGAGATACGCATATCTGATGATTTTCATATTACCATGACCGGGCCTGTTGTGCGCATTGCTGAAGGAACCATAGACCCTGAAACGTTTTCCCAGGTACTGCCCGCATAACCTACGACCGGCAGGGCTCCCCTTTACAAACAAAACCCTTGAAATTTTTTAACAGATTTCTTGCATCTTTTTCAAATTCATAGTATTATTATATATTCACTGAATGAATCATATTCTTTTTGTTCTGCAGTAAAATCCATCAGGCATATTTGTCTGTCAAGACTGCTTCTGTACCCGAAGCAGCATCATTCTTTTCTCATCGCCCTTTGGGATGATATCTATGATTGAAAGAAAAATACTTTTTATTGATGATGAAGAAACACAGCGCGATGTGATGCAAAGGATCCTGCGTAAAATGGGATATACCGTGACCCTGTCTGCCAGTTCAGTGGAGGCCCTTGGTGTATTAAAGGACGAATTCTTTCCGCTCATCATAACCGATTTAAACATGGACGGCATGGACGGCACAATATTGTGTAAAACCATTCGAGAAACCAACACGGATTCAATTATCTATGCATTGTCCGGCTTTATTGAAACGTATAAAACTGAAACGCTTGAAAAAGTTGGTTTTGATGGATATCTCAGAAAACCCGTCACAATAAAAATGCTCAAACAGGCCATTGAAGGGGCCTTTGACAAACTGCACCGCACACTTCACTTGCCCCCTTCGCCCGCAAAGCCCCGCGAAGCGGAACAAGCGGTCGACTTTATTGTACGGGTAACGCCCTGAACCAAAGGAGATGCGTCAGTGTCTTTGGTTTATGTTTTGGAGCCCCCTCATCGACCTTAATCCCTCAATTCATATTTGCCTGGATGGAGGCGTCTTTTTGTGAATAAATTAAAAACCCTGCACATTCTTCTGGTGGACAATGATCTGAACAATCTCTCTTCTCTGGAAGCCATGATACAAATTCCTGGAATTTACCCCCTAAAGGCCGGATCGGGCGAGGAGGCACTTTCTTTCATCAATTCGCATGAACCCGCCATCATTTTCCTTGATCTTCAAATGAAGAAAACAGACGGCTATGCCCTTGCGGAAAAAATACGAGACAACAAAAAATCCCACAGGGTTCCGATTGTCTTTATCAGTACGCTTCCCGTACGCCGGCCCTTTTTATTCCGGGGGCATGAAAACGGATCTGTTGATTACATGGTGAAACCCCTTGATAAAACAGTCCTGACCAGCAAGATAAACTTCTGTATCGATCTTTGGAAAACAACAAAGTCCCTTGAAAAAAAGAAAACCGCATTACACAAGGCCCTCGAAAATATAAAAGTAGAAATGTCCGAGCACAGGCGAACCGAAGCAGCGTTGAGGGAAAGCAGGCAGCAGTTTAAGTCTCTTGGTGAAAATTCCCCGGATATCATCTATACACTTGGGCTTGACGGGTCATTTGCGTATGTTAATCCGGCCTGGAAAAAAATTCTGGGGCATCCAAGGGAATCGGTTCTCGGGAAATACTTTGTCGATTTTGTCGAAAAAGACGATGTAAAGCAATATCGCGATTTTTTTAGACAGATACGGGATGGGAAGAAAACCTTAAGGGATGTTACCGGTACCCTCATCCATAAAAAAGGCTCCCCCCGCCTTTTTAACCTGAGCGGCGCCCCGAATGTGAATGGGAAAGGAGATGTGATCGGAATGGTCGGTCTCCTGAAAGACATCACAGAGCAGCAAAAACTTCAGGTCCAGCTTCTGCGTGCCCAGAAAATGGAGGCCCTCGGTACCCTTGCAGGAGGCATTGCCCATGATTTCAACAATCTCCTTCAGGCAATTCAGGGCTATGCCGATCTGCTGCTGCTCAGCATCGAAGAAAACAGCGAGGCAGTTGAGGAGGTAAAAGAGATAAAGCATGCTTCCCAGAGAGGGGCGGAGCTCACCCGGCAGCTTCTGACCTTCAGCCGCAAAGCAAAAAGCAGGCTCCAGGCCATCAATATAAACAGCGAAATAAAGCATATTCTGAAACTGCTTGATCGAACCATCCCGAAAATGATCGATATTGAACCCCGGCTGACCGAGGATGTTCGAATCGTGAATGCAGACCCGTCCCAGATCGAACAGATCATCATGAACCTGGCCGTGAATGCCAGGGACGCAATGCCTGATGGCGGAAAATTAACCATAAAAACCGAAGTGGTCTTCCTGGACAATTCATTTTGCAATGCTTGCCCGGGTCTGCTTCCCGGCGACCATGTTCTGTTGACCGCCACAGATACCGGCTGCGGAATGGACAGCCAGGTACTGGAACATCTCTTTGAGCCCTTTTATACAACAAAAACAAACGGAAAAGGAACAGGGCTGGGGCTTTCCATCATTTACGGTATTGTTAAAAATCACGGGGGACATATCGAATGTTCAAGCCGGACGGGGAAAGGAACGGAATTTAAAATATACCTGCCGGTTCTTGAACAGAAACTGCCGGCAGCCCGATCTGTTAACAAAAAAGAGATCGCCGCCTCAAAAGGGAATGAGACCGTTATGTTTGTGGATGATGACAGCCAGGTCAGGCATAGCGGGGAGCAACTGCTTACAAGATACGGCTATAAGATGCTCACCGCATCAAGCGGCGAAAATGCCCTTGAGTTATACCGGCAAAAACATGAGGAAATTGACCTCATTATTCTCGATTTGATTATGCCCGGGATGGGCGGCATCAACTGTCTCGAGGAAATCCTCAAAATAAATCCCCGGGAAAAAATTATTGTGACAACCGGACATGAGTGCAGTAAATCAGAAAAAGAGGGACCATTATCCAAGATAACACATTTTATCCACAAACCCTATGAATCCCATGACCTCCTTCAAACAGCCCGATTTATTCTTGATCGTTCCTGATCACCCCTGATCACCCTGGGACCCCCTTCCTCTTCCACATCCCTTTCTCACGAAACGCCTGAACCACCCATTTTGTCCAGGATACTGCGTTGCTTGCAAACCAGAGAGCCCATAGAAACATGGCCGCCCTGTAAGCGTACAAAGAGCAGGCACCGATCCATGGCCGGGGCAGGATATGATCCGATCTATCCTGTGTCCAATGCAGGATTTCATGGGTTGACCCGTTTCCCGCCACCTGCATGTCGGGTATCCCCAGCAGCCCGTTTTGAACGGCACGGTAAAAACAAAACGCCACAAACAGGCTCCATGCCACCAGACAAATCTGCATCAAATTAAACAAAAAAGGAGACCGGGGAGAACCCTTTTCCCACATCCCGATCGCCAGAAACCATGCCGCCACTAAAACAATGCTCACCGGCTCGAGTATAACAAGGCCGAGACCCAGAAGCACCCATTGACCAATTTTTAAACTCGATTGCCCGTATTTTCCCAATAAAACAGCTGATAAAAGAATGATGAGGATATAGCTCCATATTAAAACTGCGGGCCCCAGCCGCGGGCCGCCTGTCAACAGCAGCCAGACCTTATCGGGGAGATGAAAAAAAATATCGATATTGCTGCTGTTATGCTGCAAATCAATTACAGGCAATTGCATTATAAAAGGCTTGATAATGCTGAAGACCCATCCGGTCTCCCATTGCACAACCTGTTGCCACTCCACCTCTATTGTCTGGGTTCCGGGTTTTAGCGGCACCATAAATTGTTTGGAAGTGCCTGTGACTGGAAAACTTACCCCGTTTATCGTCACAGATTTAAGGATGGTATTTTCGGGAGACATAATCGGATGCTGGCCCCCCCTGCTCGTACGGATCCGGGCGCTCAGCTCTATTGTATTGTATCCCTTTCCAATATGATAATCAACCCGCACGGAATCAATGGTTAAAGACTGTCCGGGTGCTGCTTTCAGCGCAGTTAAATTAATCTTCATTTTCTCGCCGGGCCAGGGATACCAGAATGTGCCGGTGGACCGATCGAGGTAAGTCGCAGGCAGGCCATCTATGGTATAGTGCCACAATGGAGACGCTTCAAGATGCCATACTTCTGCCCAGCCGGCTTCTTTCGGAACCATAAGTTCAACGGACGGGGTGATGGGAAGAGAGCTTTTCCACATTAACCGGTTAACGCCCGGCGGAAACTCCAGATGAACAAATCCGTTCTTGATATCCAGGTTTTCAGATCTAACCAGTTCCCCCTGTATCAATGGAATGGATACTGCCGCAGCCTGCTGATTCTCGGCCTTGACAAGCCGGTCAATCGTTGTGACAACCGCCCACTCAAGACCCAGCACAATGGTGCGCCTGACTTGAAAAAAATCAGACAAATCACTGCTTGTGTCCCCGAAAAAAGAATCCTGCTTCTTCTCTTTCAGGATTTTCCGTGTCACCTTCAGGACATTGCTGACCTGATGGTTTGCATCCAGACCACTGACATTCCACCCCTTGGCGTCGATTCTCACATAATAAGGCGTTAACGGAAATACAACCTCGAGCTGGTTCTGTTCGTGCATCATCCCCCGCAACCGAACCATATGGGATCCCTCTGGAATCCGCATCCACAGGTGATTGTCCTTCCGGATAACCGAGCGATAAGATTCTCCGTCCAGTTTCAGGGTAAAAGGGCTCCAGGATCCATTCCCTGATGGCAGCGGAACAGCAACTTCCCGGGCAGCGTTGACCTCAAAACTGATATCAATAAACTGTGTGTCCGCGTCCTTCTCTCCAACAGCCGGCATCTGTATCCCGAGATTTGGAATCGTTGCGCAAGCCGGAAAACAGTCATGGGGTGCCAGCAGTCTTTTTCCCAGCTCGTTTAACATGTCCTGGGAAGGGAAGCCGGCCCATGCCCGGGGTGGATAACAAAACAAGGCGCAGAAAATTAAAAAAACGGATAAAGTACCGGTCCATTTGCGCTGCTTGATTGATTTGAAAAGCCAGCTGAAAATCCGACTATTGATAAAACAAAAAACCAGCACCAGAAGAAAGGCAACCCTTACAGCGGATAAAATCCTGTTTTTCACAGGTGACACGAGCCATATGGCAAGGGTATCTGTGCCGGACACGCGATCAAAACTCATGGAAACCGTCTTCCATTCCCAGGCCGGGATCCCCGGACCGGTTTGGGTAATCATCTCCTGATCCGGATACAAGGTGTATTTCTGTTTTGTCTTATCTTCTTCAACCACCTGTTTTGATTCACGTAATGGTGCTGTCATGAATTGTGAGGCTGCCCGGCGCATTGAACGTTCACCTGCGGTTTCCGCATCCATGACCCTGGCGGTAAAGGACAATGGCCTCAAGGCGCCATGGGGTTCAAGCTGCGGATAGATGGCTGAACGAAGCTGAACAAACGAAAAGACAAGGCCACAGCCGGCCAAAATAACCAGTGCCGAGAGATGCCATATTTTTAGAACTATCAGGCGAAACCGATGATGCCCGGTATCTTCCTGATCTTTGACCAAACGCAAGAGCGCGGTGGTCAAGACCAGGCTCAGCCATACAAACTGGGGGGAATACAATTCCTGCCAAATCATGACAAGCCCGATAAAAAAAATACCCCCCCTTCGAAAGTTCCACAATTTTGCCACAGAAAATGTAATGATCAAAATAATAAAAAAATCAAGAAGAGACCAGCGGTCCACCCATGTGGCATTCTCCGGAACCCTGCCGCCCTGAACACCCAGGAGCGACCACCCCGGGGGCAGGTGCAGTTTTCCTCCGGCCGCGTCAAAAGCCGCTCCCCATCCGATGCTGAAACGCTCACCGGATTTGACCTGGCTGAGCCTGGAGATGGCTGTCAGATGAACCGGCCCCTTCTCCAGCTCAATCCCGGCTTGATTATTTTTATAACTTGTGACGAGCTGATCCTTACCGTTGAGGATCAGGCGCCCCAGGGCATATTCATCACCATTTATCCCCAAAAACCGGCGCTGCCCCAGATGACCCGATATCTGATCCCGCACGGTTGCCCCGATCCCGTTAAAATCGAGCCAAACCTCACGCTGCAGATTGAGCGTGTCAGGCACTGTCTCGGGGCTGCCCCGCTGTGTCTCTTTCATGTGAAACAAATCCCCCTTTTTCACAAGAAATGATGAATACTGCTTCCAATGGCCCGGCATACTGGTCTGGGTCGGGTCAATTGGGGCGAGGCCCTCAACCGTCACCATGCGGAGGTGAGGATACGGTTTAAACAACCAGATTTCGTCCCCATACGGGGTGATGGCGGGTCCAAGGCTTGACACCGGCGCATTTATGACCGTCAGGATATGAATGTCCCACTGCCCGGGCTTTACCTCCACCCACAAGTCATCATTTTTAGACAATTTGGCCGGCAGGGGGCTCGATATGGATAGTGCAAGTGACTGTTTCAATAATGCGGATGTCAATTTCTCCCTGCGCTTTTCACCCGATATCTTCAGACGAATCAGGTTATGTACTTTCAAAGGAACCGTATCCTCTATCAGGCGAAAGATGCGAACTTCAGCAAGATTCTTGATCTCCGGCCCGGCCGGAGCATCCTGGGGCGAATATCGTTTCTGAATCCAGACATTGCTGTGGCTGTCGATAAAAGGAGTTTTGTTTTTTCGGCCGTTCACCTTCAGGGAAACAAAACCGGCGATGGGAGGTATTGGAAAAGTCTGGGGCAATCGATCCCAATTGAATTCACCGCTAATCATGTAACTGCCCTTAAAAACATGTATACACGGGATACCGTCCCTTGGGACTGCGACGGCCGGATTGCTGTTAATGGTGATTCTCTGGGGCCAGTATGTGGTGCTGCCCGGCAACGGGATCCATGTTTCAGTTAAAACCGTCCATTTTTGCAAAAAATTGCCGCCGGTGGCGACAAAATCAAGCTCCAGCAGATCCGGCCAGAGGCATAGTCCGGCGCCTGCCTGATCATAAAAGGAGGGACAAAAATATTTTTCCTGGCCAAAAAGCACCCACTCCTTCCACTGCGCCATTTCCTCCGGGACATAAACGGCTTGCCTTGCAGCCACAGGGGTTGATATTAGACACCATCCAAGCAGAATACTCATAAAAATAAATTTTACTTTCAAAATATTCTCCTGATCAGCCACAACATTTTTTAAATTTTTTCCCGCTGCCGCAGGGACAGGGGTCATTCCGTCCGATTTTTGGCCCGGATCGTATGACCTGATTCTGCTCAGGCGCACTGCCATCATAAAAATACC
>JAUXCK010000196.1 GCA_030618925.1 Desulfobacteraceae bacterium | reverse complement strand
GATACAGAGGTCCTTCGATTTTTTCTTTTTCACTTAAATTTCAACCGATTATCTGAAAGCACACCTGCCCCTGCACCCTGTGTGCCGGACAGCAGACAGCGCGAAAAGCCGGTATTTGGTACAGGGACGCCCATTTGAGCCCCCCGCCGGGAAATTCGGGGCTGCTTTTTTTATTGTTGTTTTGCGTGGATTGAAGTATTCATCGGTAGAATAGAATACGGTGGCCTTTATGTGGGGCCGGCCTAATTTTAGGCGCATGATCTAATAATTTTGCTCAGTAACCGATCGCTGAAAACAGGCAAAAAAATGGCACTCAAACTCGGCATTACAGGCAGACTGCTGGTCTGGCTATCTACTTTTGTATTAATATTTTACGGGACGATTTTAATCCTTTTTATTAATATTCAACAAATTGTAAAAATTACAGAGAATATTGTCAGCAATAACTTCGAGATCTCTTCGATCTCAAAAAAGATGATTGAAAACCTGCTCAGTATGGAGGAGAACGAAAAAAAATATCATCTGTTAAAAAAAGATATTTATATCCAAAATTTCATGGCTGCCCAGGAGGAGTTTACATCCAATCTAAATAAAATCCTGGAAATCACCCCTTCAGATTCAGATGCAAGCAGTGAATGGCGGGAGATTGACAACAGCTACCGGCATTACGCCTTTGACCCCGGAAAACCGGGGGAAGACATCACCATCGCAGAGCAGTGGATTCCGGAAAAGGTGATTAACAACTGGATAGACAAAATATCCAGGACCAGAACAAAAAATGAAGAAAGGATTGAAGCTGCAACACGGGAACTCAACCGCCACGGACAGAAATCAGCCCGAAACGGCCTGGTGGGCCTTGGGCTCTCCGGGCTGATCGGCCTGCTTGGCATCCTCTTTCTATCAAATTCCATGGTCCGCCCCCTCAAAGATTTGCTAAAAGGGATCCACTCCATATCAAAAGATCAGTTTAACACACCCCTCCGTATTCGTTCACAGGATGAATTTGGGGAACTGGCCCGTGCATTCAATGAGATGGCAACCCAGCTCAAGGAGGAAGAGCAAATGCGTTCAGATTTTATATCCATGTTGAGTCATGAGATCAGAACGCCCTTGACTTCAATTCGTGAATCCGTAAATATGCTTGTGGAAGAAGTGATGGGTGCCATCAATGAGCGCCAAAGAAAATTTCTTGAAATTGCCAGTATGGAAATTGGAAGAATCTGTAATCTCTTAAATCACTTAATGCAGGTTTCACGACTCGAGTCCGGCTCTCTTCAAATTCAAAAACGTCTCATTGATACATCTTCTTTTGTATCTGGATGCATCAGGCATCTCAGCCATGTGGCTGAGGCCAAAGACATCAGCATCACTGTTCAAATACCCCCAAATGTGCCGAATATCACAGGAGATCCAGAGCATTTGCAGCGGGTATTTCTTAACCTCCTGGACAATGCCATCAAGTTCTCGGCCCAGGGGAGCAGAATCGATGTTGCCGTGAATTTGGCTAAAAACCGTAAAGACCTGATATTCTCAGTCACTGACAGCGGGCCGGGTATTCCCAAAGAAGAACAGGTATTGATTTTCAATAAATATTATCAAGCCAAGGGGACCCGGGACCATGTGGATGGGGTTGGACTGGGCCTTAATATATCAAACCATATTGTTAAAGCGCACGGAGGAGAAATTCATGTGGACAGTAAGGTTGGTAAAGGCAGCACTTTTTACTTCCAACTCCCTGCAACCGGCGGCAAGTAACGGATCTGCCGCACCTGGGGCGGGTGGTTTCAAACTTTAAAGGAGAAAGGGGTTGGCCCGTATTATTGATGATCGCATCAATGCTTTGAACATTGCTATGGAAACGTGTTACACTCTTTGTTATCAAAATTTTGAGCGGACATAACGTCATCCAGGCTTTCTCTTTGTCAAATCGGGTTAACAAAAAATGTGTGTGTCTAAAAAGACGAATCAAATGAAAAATATTTTTGGGGCAATACTGATATTTTTTTTCCTGCTTCTCATTCTCACCGGATGCAGCGCCATCCAAAACAGGCTCACCGACCCGCCTGATGCGGATGCATTAAGCCTGAACAGGGGGGATGAGGCGTTTAAGAACAAAGACTATCAAAAAGCGCTTGAAATTTACAGTACGCTGAGCCGGCTTTCAGAAAATGAGAAAATTCGTCGGAAAGCGCTTTACGGGCTGGCCTGTACGAAATTAATCCTGGCTGAAACCGTAAATGACCTCAATGAATCTATTATTCTATGGGATGTCTGGAGTCAGCTTGTTCCACCGGTCACTGAAGATGAAGATCCCAGAATGTTGAAACCGATTCTGTTGCGCAAGGCCCTTCCCGGGATTACTGAAGAAGGCGTAAAAAAGCGTTCTAATACCAGTAAAAATAAAGTGACCCTTAAGACGCTGGAAACCAAGGAAAGCAAAATCCTCCAGCTCGAGACTCAATTAAAAGCGGTGGAAAAAGAAAAACAAACATTAAAACAACAGATCAGCTCACTTGAAGCGATTGACCAGAAAATTCAGGAAAAAAAGAAAGAAATAGCATCCCCATAATTCGAGCCACCTGTTTACAGTGGTATATTATCGTCTCTTTCCCTGATGTTCTGACAGCAAGTTTCACGCTTGATGCGATAAAAGCTTGTTTTTATTTCTTACGAGGTAAGTATTTTGAGTTCTTTACAAACTGTTATGATTGTTGATGATGATCTGAATGTCCTGGAAGTCCTGGAGGCCCGTCTTTTGTCAAACGGGTTTCGCGTCTTCAAGGCTGTTGACGGCCGGCAGGCGATGGACCTCCTCAAATCACAATCTATTGACCTGTTGATCTCCGATATGAAAATGCCGGGCATGAGCGGCATGGATCTTTTCCATGAAGTGCGGGATCTGTTCCCGGAACTGCCGGTCATTTTTTTGACCGCTTATGGTACGATTCCCGATGCTGTGAGCGCGGTTAAAGCCGGTGCGGTGGACTATATTGCAAAACCTTTTGGCGGGCAGGAACTGCTCAAAAAGCTTCGTCAAATCCTGACCGAGTCACCCCATCATCCTGCAATAGATTCCGGCCTTTCAGACGATCTGGAAAAGGAGACGAATAAAAGTCCTGCCATGCAGGAGCTTCATAAACTCATTGACAAGGTTGCCGGAAGCAACGTCAATGTATTGATTCTGGGTGAAAGCGGGTCCGGCAAAGAATATGCGGCAAAGCATATTCATCAAAAGAGTTCCCGGCGCGACAACCATTTTGTTGTCGTTGATTGCGGTTCAACACCTGCCGGTCTTCTTGAAAGCGAACTTTTCGGGCATGTTAAAGGCGCATTTACACATGCCATCCGTGACAAAAAAGGATTAATCGAAGAGGCGGATCATGGCACGCTTTTTCTGGATGAAATCGGAAATATTTCCGCTGAAATGCAAGTTCGCCTGCTCCGTTTTCTGGAAGGCCGGACAATAAGAAGAATCGGAAATCTGCAGGAAATACCGGTTGACTGCAGAGTCATTGCCGCAACGCATGCAGATCTGCTTGAAGATATTAGTTCAGGTCAGTTCCGTGAAGATCTTTACTACAGAATCCGTGTTGTCACACTGCGAATCCCCCCCCTTAGGGAAAGAAAGGAAGACATCCCTCAATTGGCACATAATTTTGTGGAATCCTTTTGCAAACAGAATGAATTTCCGCCCACACAGCTGCCTGATGAGACGATTGAATGGCTGTGCAGATACCCCTGGCCGGGGAATGTGCGGGAGCTGAAAAATGCGATCGAGGCCGGTATTGTCCTCTGTCAGAATAATATCCTGCTTCCGGAAGATCTCGGCCTGGCCGGGCTGCCGGATCTTTTCGGACACCCTTCTCCTGAAACCGATTCCTTTTCGCTGGAGGAGAGTGAGCGCAATGCCATCGTCCGCGCGTTGCAGCAAACAGAAGGTGTTCAGAAAAATGCCGCTGAATTACTCGGTATCAGCCGCAGGGCAATCCATTACAAGGTAAAAAAATTCGAGATCGACATATCCGAGATACGGTCAAAAAGTAAAAAGCCCGCCTGATGCTCCGGGGTGCCGGGCACGCGTTTAGAGTCGCCAGTAGGTTATATTTTTCTTTTCCGCCTCCTCCTTACTAAACAGGCCTTTAATATCGATCACCAACGGGGTCCCTTTTGTGCATAAGCCTGCGATTTCGTCAAGGCCCATCTCTTTATAAGGCTGATGGGTAACTGCGACAACCACGGCATCGACGCCTTTGATCGATTCAATATCATGCAACTCTATTTTATGGTGTTCAAAGGTTTCCCCGGGTTCCGCAAAGGGGTCATTCACCACAACATCGATTTCATAATCTCTTAATTCATCTATAATGTCGATCACTTTGGTATTCCGAATGTCCGGAACATTTTCCTTGAATGTGATGCCCAGTATCGCCACCTTTGCATTAAAAACCTGTTTCCGGGAACGTATGAGCATCTTAACCACCCGTTCTGCAACATATTTTCCCATATTGTCATTTATTCGGCGGCCGGCAAGAATGATCTCCGGATGGTACCCTATTGATTCAGCCTTAAAGGTCAGGTAGTAAGGATCAACACCGATACAATGTCCTCCCACCAGGCCCGGTCTGAAGGGAAGAAAATTCCACTTGGTTCCGGCAGCCTCCAGCACCTCAAGGGTATCGATCTCCATTTGATCAAAAATCAAAGCAAGCTCGTTCATCAAAGCGATATTTAAATCCCGCTGGGTATTTTCAATCACCTTTGCCGCTTCCGCAATCCTGATTGACGTGGTTTGATGAATGCCGGCCGTGATGATTCTCCCATAAACCCCGGCAAGCATCTGTGTTGTTTTTTCATCAGAACCTGAAACAATTTTGGTGATTTTATCGAGGGTATGCACCTTATCCCCGGGATTTATCCGTTCCGGGGAATACCCCACGGTAAACCCGTCCCCCAATTTTAATCCAGACGCTTCTTCCAGAATGGGGACACAGATCTCCTCTGTGACACCGGGGTAAACAGTGGATTCAAAAACAACACAGGTCCCTTTTATAATTTGTCCCCCGACAAGCCCGGCAGCACCTCGAACCGGGTTCAGGTCCGGAATACGGTACGCATCAATCGGTGTCGGCACTGCCACGATGACCAGTCTGCATCTGGATAAATCTTCCGGATTATCTGAAAACAAAATTTCTGCCCGGCTCAGATCCTCTTTTGAAACCTCTAAGGTCTGGTCGTGGCCGGATGACAGCTCAGAAATTCGTTCTGATTTCAAATCAAACCCAACCACATCAAAATGCCTGGACAGATATATGGCCAGGGGAAGGCCCACATACCCCAGGCCGACGACCCCGATTTTATCCTCTTTGGCAGATAAAGATTCAAAGCTTACCATTTATATACCCCCCAATTTAAATTCGCCTGCGCCTTTAAATGAGCCTGTAAAACAAACAGGCGTTTCAGTGCTATTTTTCCATCAGTTCTTTCAACCCTTTTTTTTCCGCACCGGTTAAATGACGCCACTTTCCCTCTGATAATTTTCCAAGTTTTATATTTGACACCCTTATCCGTTTCAGCCGGACGACACGGTTCCCCACCTTTTCGACCATGCGGCGAATCTGCCTGTTCCTGCCCTCTTTCAAGATGATCCGAAATCGTTTGGATGAGATCCTTTTCACCACTGCCGGCCGTGTTTTTTTCCCTGAAAGGGACAATCCTTTTCCCAGGCGTCGAAGGGCGTCATGGCTGATGGGCCGTGCCACACTGACATCATATTCCTTTTCATGATTAAAAGAAGGGTGTGAGAGCCTCTGATGCAACTCTCCATCATTTGTGACAAGCAGCAATCCGGTTGAATTCTTGTCCAGCCGTCCCACCGGATAAACCCTCTGTTTCAAGTCTATAAGATCAAGAATGATCTTTTCATTTTTCTGACTGCAGCTGGTGACAACCCCCTCGGGCTTGTTGATTGCAATATAAAGCAGCTCCTCTCCGGCTTCAACGCGTTTTCCCTTAAAATCAACCCTGTC
>JAUXCK010000060.1 GCA_030618925.1 Desulfobacteraceae bacterium | reverse complement strand
TACCGATCAGAAAACATCAACATATTAAATAGTTCGTAAATTTACCACCTCACCTGACACTATTCTTTTCTCCACGTTTTATCTTGACAAAAACAATAGATGGATACTAATTGCACACAGATAGTGCCAGATTATTGACTTGTGGATTAGATATCAACCAATTTTCATTAAATATCGTAAAATTTTCAACACTGAATTATTGGTTCCCGGTCTTCTCGCAGATTCAGAAACGAGTATTTTAGGAGAAACCATATGATTGATTTTACCTTAGGCGAAAAAGACAAAAAAATCATCATCGAACTGCGCAAACAGGCAGAGGTGCAGAGGAAATACGCGCGCTATTATGATCTTCACGAAGATGAAATCCTGCCCGAGGAATTCCCGGAATCACCTGAGTTTGACCATATCGACCAGATGGTTGAAGAACGCGGCCAGGACGGCTGCACGCCCGCGGTATTTCTTATTCTAAGGACCATCGAGGAGTTTCGGGGTGACTTTTTAAAGCTGCGCGGACTCCGGACAGCGCTGGGAAATGCATCACTGACTGCCGCCGGCACCAAAGAGCAGAAAAAGAAATGGGGCCACATGCTGCTGGCCATGGCCAGCACAGAGCCCGGATGCGGCTCGGATTCCAAAGCCATCGAAACCACAGCTGTACTGAATGGGGATGAATGGGTCTTGAACGGTGAAAAAATTTTCGTCACCAACGGCATCCGGTGTGACGGTATCGTTGTCTGGGCAACCCTGGACAAATCCATTGGCCGGGGGGCCATCAAGGCGTTCCTGGTTGAAAAGAATACACCCGGACTGACGTTGACCAAAAAAGAAAAGAAAATGGGCATCCGGTGCAGTGATTCAGATGCCTTTGTTCTCAAGGACTGCTGCATTCCCAGGGAAAACCTGCTGGGCAGGGACGAAACCATCAAGGTAAAAAGCGGCGGCGGTTTCAAGGGCTTGATGAAGACCTTTAACCTGACCCGGCCGCTGGTTTCAGCCAGGGGCCTCGGCACCATCCTCGCCTGCCTGGAGTTTGTGACAGATGCCATGAAGAAGGAGGGAATCGAGGTCGACTGGGAGGCCGGGCAACACAAACGCAGCGCGGTCCAGCAGAAACTGATCGAACTGGAGGCCGAGCTGGAGGTTGCCACGCTGACCACCTTTTACGCCAGCTGGCTCGCAGATATGGGGGTTTCAAACAACCTGGAAGCCAGTGTCTCTAAAGCAAAGGGCGGTGATGTGTCCAGAAGGGGCGCTCAGATGGCCCTTGACATCCTGGGGGCCACCGGTATTACCCATGATCATCTGGTGGAAAAATGGTTCAGGGATGCAAGGGTGACGGATATTTATGAGGGAACTGCCGAAATCCAGAGACTCGTTACCGCAAGGGCCCTCCTCAACTACTCATCAGCCGATCTGATGTAAGCCGGCACCCGGAGTTGGGCGCATATCCCGTCATCCCGATTCAGATACCCGGCTTTGGGTCATGATTGTCGGCTCAACCCTCACGTCTTGTCCGTCAGACACCATCATCAGGGCGCCGTGAAGGTCAGTGCGATATATATCGCAGTTCCGCGTCTTATAGCGCTCCAGAACACTGACATGCGGCATTCTGAACCTGTTTTTCCACCCCAGGGAAATAACAACGATCTCGGGATCGACCCTGTCCAGGAACAGCTCTGTACTCGAGGTACGGCTGCCATGATGCGGCGCCAGCAGCACAACACTTTTCAGATCAGCAGAAAATGTCCTCACGAGCTCCAGCTCGGCGGCAGCCATGATATCTCCCGGGAAGAAAAATGATGTTGATCCAAATGTGACTTTGACGACCAGGGAGTTGTTGTTTGAATCCCGCCACTTCTCTATCTCTTTTTTCTCCATGAACCCGTCCGGCGGATATAAGATGTCGAAATCCACACCGCTTATGGTCTGTGATTTTGGTATGGATGAAAAGGCAGGATAAACGATATCTTTTTCCCGGATGACCTGCAAGAATGCCTCACATGACCGGGTATTCGACATTTCATTATTGGACCAGATATTTTTCACATTAAAATGCCGCGCAATGTATGTCAGGCCGTTTAAGTGGTCACTGTTTGCGTGGGAAAGAATCAGTGTATCGACAGTCTTGATTTTTTTTTGCCATAAAAACGGCGCCAGGACCCAGGCCCCCACATCAAATACCTGATTGTTTGAAAACCCGCCGCCGTCAATAAGGACATTGTACCCGCCCGGCAGCTCCAGCAGAGCAGCATTCCCCTGCCCCACATCAATCATAGTCACCCGGAGATCTCTGTGCCAGAATCTTTCATGCAGCCAGTAGCCGGTATCCACAGCAAGGGCGACCAGAACGACCCCTGCCACCGCCCTTGCCACTTTATATGCGGGGAACGGTGTTTTCTGTTTGATTTCAAGGACAGGTTTTTTCTTCAGATTCAGTGCTGCCAGGAAAAGAATATAAAAACAGCCGACCTCAAAAAGACTCGGTGTGACCGTCTTTACAGCAGCAAGGGGCAATTCAGAGATCCAGGTGACGATGTCAACGGCTGCCGCAAGCACAACACCGGCGGCCCAGATGCCGATGGCAGACACAAAACTGCTCACCGGATACATAAACACAGCGGCAAGACCCAGGGGCACGACAACAAAACCGATCATCGGAACCAGGATGCAGTTTGAAAGAAGCCCCACCAGCGACGTCTGGTTAAAATAAAGCATCACAAGCGGGAGCGTGCCCAAAATCGCAAAAACAGACACCTTCAAAAAAAGGAAAATTTTCCGGTAGGCCCTGATTGTCCAGCTCTTTTCAACATCCTGCCTTTCCCGGGTTTTTGAAAGTCCGTATATGATGAAAAAAACGGCAGCAAATGACAGCTGGAAAGAAATGGAAAAAAGGGCCGGCGGAAAAATGACAAGAATCAGGAGGGCGGCGGTTGCCAGTGTATTCAGCACATCCTGTTCCCTTTCAAACAAAAAGGTGAAAAGGAACACCCCTGTCATGACAACGGCCCTTTGTGTGGAAGGCGACATCCCGGCAAGAAAGCCATAAACCAGTACAGGAAAAACCGTCAGCACGGCTGCGCCCTTTCGGGTCCATGCGCGCCACAATAATGTGTTAAACCGTGACAGAAGCCATGAAAAAAAAAGAAATGACATAGTCGCCACGATCCCGATATGCAGCCCTGAGATGGCGAGCAGATGTCCTATTCCGGCACGATTAAATGCATCCGAAAGCGCCGGGGGGATTTGCGACCGTCCGCCGCCTGTGATCAGGGCTTTTAATACCTGTTTATGGTCCCCTGACAGCGTCTTTTCAATATGGGCGGAAATCGTTTTCCGGCTATGGGCAATTCGTCTTTCAAAGCCATTCTTCTGTTCTCTTTCCAAAACCGAAAAACGATTTCCCCTGACATAGGTTGTCGCCCGAACACCCTTGAAGGCCATGTACCGGCTGTAGTTAAAACCACCCGGGTTGTTGAAATTCCGAATGGATTTGATACGGCCTGTAAAACGAACCCGGTCCCCGATGGTAAATCCCGGGGCGTCTCCTGACACGGTTACCCGGATTTTTCCTGTAACGGGCCGGACCCCCTCATCTGCTCCGAGCGTTTCAGCCTCAAGAATAAATTTCAGGGCATCATTTTTTTGAATAGGCGGCACATCGACAATTCCCGTCATCTGCCATTTTTGCGGGCCAATAAACCGGGTCATGTGATGGGCCGGAAAGTCAGGGGCAATCCACGGTTGAATGGAGAGATAACCGAGGCTTAAAAAAAGCAGAAGGGGGGATAATGACGCGCTTTTTTTTCGAATAAGGCTTAAGATAATACTGACGGCGTTAAACGCGATAAAAAAATAGAGCCATATGCCATCACCCCCCGGCAGCCAGACACCTCCTGCGATCCCCGCTATCAGACAACCCATGAGGGGGATCACCGGACGGGCATAGACGTTTGGCATCATCACCCTTTGCCTTTAATGAATTCTGTGAGAATCGGATTCGCCTCATTGAAATTTTCATAATTCAGATTGTGCCCTGCCCCATCTATGGCGTGAAACTCCAGGTGGGGAATCGCCTTCCTCACTTTCTCGCTGTTTGATAATGGGAGGAGTTTGTCTTCAGTCCCCCATAACAGCAGCACGGGTTTTTTTTGTTTTCCCACACGGTCGTAAACATCTCCGAGATCGTTCATGTTCATATGTCTGAGTGTTGATAAAAGAGCCGACGTATACCCTTTGTACTTCATCTGAACCTTAAATTTTTCTTCAAATTCCGAAATCTGACCCGGTTTACTAAAAGCAATTTTGATACCCTCCAGCACTATTCGATCCCCCACTGTCATCATAAGAAGTTCTCCCAGAATGGGCATCTTGACCAGCTTCATGGACAACGGCTCCTTCATCGGGTATCCGGCCGGTGCAATCAGGCATATTTTTGATACCTGCTCCGGATGCCGGTCGGAAAATATTATCGAAATCGCGCCGCCCATAGAAAGCCCCACGAGACAAACCGGCTTTCTGATATCCAGGGCCTTTAGAAGCTCAAAAAGCTGCTGGTCATAGAGGTCCCTGTCATATGTCACGTCTGGCCTGTCAGAATATCCCCTGCCGAAATGGTCATACCGCAACACCCTGAAACCGGCTTCAAGCAAATCATTATAATTTTTATCCCAAACAAAATAGGGCGTGGTGAACCCGTGAATCATCACCACGGTCTGTGCGTCCGGCGGGCCGGACAGTTCATAGTGGACCACGCCCTGTGTCAGGCTAACGAACTCGCCGGAAGCGTTTTCCCGGGCGGTCTCATCCATGATCTCCTTTCCCCTGTCACACCCCCACACACACAACAGAAGAACAGAAGAAAGTATGAATGCTACTATAGCATAACGCCTGATTGAGATGATTTTCATGTCAGCCTCCTTTTTAATGGAAAGTGATATCTCAGGGTCTCCACACGTGCTCGATGACCCCGCCGCCCGTCAGTTTTTCATTGATGCCATGGTAGGTAAAAATAGAGTATGCTTCTTCCAGCCGGACAGGGCCTTTAGGAATGGTGAAGATACCGCGTGTTTCAGCCGTGATCAAGTGCTTGTTTCCTGTTTCATCTTCAATCGAAAGGCGGGTTTCAGCCGGCTCATGAGAATGGCTGCCCCAGGTATAATCAATCGAGACCGTTGTAATGGCCATATTTCTGCCCTCTTGATAAATAAACCCGTTCACAAACACCCGGTCCTTTTCAAGGGTGCGCATCACATTAAACGTTAAATTTTCCCCGAATTGGGCACTGATCCAATCCCAGCCTGTAATATCGGGCCACACCCGCACGCCCCAGGACTTGTCGCGCTGTCCGAAGCCGTTGACGGACCGATATTTTTTATTGAAATTAATCCAGCCCGTTACCCGGCCGGATTGTTCGAAATGCTCGGTAGTCATAGTGGCGGCAAGTTCCCTGCCCCGGGCATGATAATCGAATACAGGTGTAAAGGTTTCAAACAATAAATCCATGCTGTTATCCCCCTCAAGCTGAATCCGCCATCTTTTGTAGGGTTCCTCCATGGTCACCTTCATTTTTCCTGCGGTCAGGCCTTCTGCAGCATCAATATTGTCCCAGGTGGCCGACATCTTCGGTATGACTTCAGCAGGGTATATAAACTCAGGCATGTCCCCCGTAATCGTCAACACCAGAGGTTCCGGCTGGTCATCCTGGTATCTGAAACCAATTCGGGCCAGTCCAAACATATCATGGTTCGAATCTGTCCAGTTAAAATACCAGCTTTCCTGAGCGTGCTCATTTTCACTCGGCCTGTGCGGCTGTTCGTGTACTATATCCATTATGCTTCCCCCTGCGCTTGTACAAAAAAATCAACCCCTGTATCCTTCAGGTTGCCTGAATTAAAAATGGCTTGACTTTTAGCCATAATAAGCTATTTTTGACTATATTTTTAATCTGTGTCGACAATATCGTGATCCACCATCTAACGCAACCTCTCTTTCTCAGGCCGCTTTGTTTCAGGTTCGAACCTTTCTGTTTTTCGGACCCATGCAAACCTTGAAAAGGGAAAACAAAAAGTGAGGGAAAAATATGGACATACCAGAAGGATTCAAACTGCGCCTTGACCCCAAAGATGATTATACGCATCCTGTCGAAGAGGCAAAGAATTACAATGAAAGTGTGTACATCAACCTTTTTGATCACGCCAAAGTGATGGGCGGGTGGTTTCGCATTGGAAACCGGCCCAATGAAGGGTATGCAGAAATGACCTGCTGCATATATCTGCCTGACGGCAGCGTCGGATTTTTTTACGACAGGCCTAAAATTTCAAACAATGATGCCTATGATGCCGGTGGTATGCAATTCGACATTATCGAGCCTTTTAAAAAAATGCGGCTGACCTATGATGGAAAAATACTCCTTCTGAAAAATCCAAAAGAAATGTCAAACCCGAGAAGCGCCTTTAAGAGCAACCCCATCCTGGACTGTAGAGTCGATATTGACTACTTTACCACTGCCCCGACCTGGGGGGGAGAAATGGTGCATGAAGATGGGCAGCCCATAGACCTTGAGGCGGAAAAGTCCTTTGCCCGCGCGCATTATGAGCAGCATGTGGGGGGAAACGGGTTGATTAAAATCGGTGACCAGGAATGGAAGGTGGACGGCCTGGGCCTCCGCGACCACTCCTGGGGGCCCCGATACTGGCAGAGTATATTTAATTACAGGTGGCTGCCCATGAGTTTCACCAAAGATTTTTCCGCCATGATCTCGGTCATCGAAAGAGAGAAGGGAAACTTCAGGCGAAGCGGTGTGATCCAAAAGGGCAATGAATACCATAACATCATAGACGCGCGCATTGAAACAGAATGGGATGAAGACTGGTATCAGACCGGCATGAAAATCTGGGCAAAAACCGACGAGGGCGAATATGAGATCACGGGCAAAGTCATTTCCCTGATTCCCCTGCGAAATAAAAGGAAGAACCCGGAGGGGGAGGTACTCCACACCCGGATTACCGAGGCCATGACCGAATTCCAGTGCAATGGCAAGGTCGGATACGGCATGTCGGAATATCTTGATCAGATTGTGGATGGAAAACCTGTGGGGAGTGATGTTTCATGAAAGACAGTGAAGATACAATACTGGACGCCTTAACCAGAGCGGCTGAAAAGCATCTGGATGCAAGGGTAACCATCGACAATTTGAAACGTCTCACCGGCGGGTCATCGTCTGAATCCTGGTCATTCAATATGGGGCTGAACAATGAGCACAACCTCGTGGTCCTCAGAAGGGCTCCCCGGGGGAAAGAAAGAGCCCGGGTTGACAAACGGACCGAAGCCACCCTGCAACAATTGGCAGCTGAAAAGAATGTGCCGGTGCCCCGTATCCGGTTTATCCTGGATGAGGCGGATGAACTGGGGCCGGGATATGTCATGGAATTTATTCCCGGAGAAACCATTCCCCGAAAAATTCTCAGAGACAAGGAATATGACGACGCCCGTCCCCTTCTTGCGCATCAATGCGGGGAGATCATGGCCCGTATCCATTCTATTGACGTGGAAAAGCTTCCTGCACTGGAAAACCTGTCACCAAAAGAACTGATAGAGCAGTTGATGACCGTGCCCAAGATGTTCGGGGAAGATATCCCGGTCTTTGAGCTGGCGTCACGCTGGCTCATGGACCATCTCCCCCGGGAAAAACCCCCGCGTCTGATTCACGGCGACTTCCGGAACGGCAATCTTATTGTAGGCTCTGAAGGCATTCGTGCCATTCTGGACTGGGAGCTGGCCCATCTTGGTGATCCCATGGAGGATCTGGGATATATCAGCATCAACTCCTGGCGCTTCGGCAATATTGATCAGCCGGTTGGCGGGTTTGGTCAACGGGAAGACCTTTTTGCCGGTTACGAAAAGGCCGGTGGCGGGACGGTCGATCGAGAAACGGTTCATTTTTGGGAAGTGTTCAGTACGCTCAAATGGGGCATTATTTGCATTATCCAGGGCTACGCGCATCTGAGCGGCGGTGTCCGTTCCATAAACCGCGCGGCCACAGGTCGACGCGTGTCTGAAACCGAACTGGATCTTATGGATCTCTTAATCTAAAGGAGCAAGGTCATGCCGGCAAATCGGCCAAATACCAGGGAACTCGTGGAAGCGGTACGCGAATTTATTGAAAATAAGGTTCAGCCCGAAATCCATAAAAAAATAGCACTTCACACCCGTATCGCAGTAAATGCGCTTAAAATTGTGGAGCGCGAACTCGAATACGGCCCAAACCTCAACAGCCAGGAACATGACCGCCTGAAAAAGATACTCAATCAGGATGGGACCCTCGAAGAACTGAATGCACTGCTGTGCCAGGCCCTTCAAAAAGGTGAAATGGATTACCGGAATCGCGACCTGCTCGAGCATCTGCGGTTGACTGCCATAGGGAAGCTGTCTGTGGACAACCCGAACTATTCAGCTTATAAGAGGGCAGTAGCGAAAAGCCCCGGGGAAGCTGAATAGACCCCGGTCTGCTTCTTTTAAAACCTGCTTTTATGAATACCGGCTCTTAATAAAACCTGATTTTAGTAAAATGTAACCTATGGGGCCGTGTCCATAAAGTCCTTGAAGCCAGAGGGATTATGGGGGCCGATAATTAATTGTTCCAGGATACCGACCCCCTCCTTTTCGCCGATTTTGGGCCCGGTCATGCGGGCCTTGCAGAACGCCTGAACATGCCAGAATGACAGATCCGCCTCATTGACGTCTTCAAGTGTAAAAGCATCATAGCCAATGGCGCTCTCCCCCTTGTAATGACCATGCCCCCATTCAAAATTAAGATAGCCGAGTCCCTGCATGTAAAAATTGAATTGGGGTTCCAGGACAATCTGGACGTCCCCTTTTTTTTCAAAATTCATTGTAAGTGTGGCGCTTTTTGCGTGGCGGGTGCCTGATTTATACGACAGCAAAGCCTTTTCTGAAGATGCATCCTGCTGCTCCCCGTTTTCCAATTCCAGATAAGATGCTCCCCTGACCCAGGCACTTCCATCCGCATTCGCGTTTTCAGCGTAAAACGTCACGCAGTCGTCAAAATTCAAAGGTGCCCAGAGCCAGTAAAATTGTACGGGCTTTTCCGGTACCACCGGTTGCGGGTCCTGGATTCCGATGGGACGAACACCCCATGAACGATCCCGTGTGCCCCAAAACTGATGGTCTGAAATCTCAACCCTGCTGCCTTTAACCTCAATCCAGCCAGACCATGTACCATTTTGCGTAAGACGGGTATAGTCCATGTGCGTTCGGGGTCCCTGGCGAAAAATAAAGCGGGGTTCTTCGATGGGTTTTATCCTTCCCTGAAATAACAATTCAGCACGGATGTCATAGTCGTTATCCTGAACACTGACCTGAAGTTTCTGGAGCGGTTCGACGATGGTTATGGTAATCGGTCCGACGCTGATATCCATCCGTTCCATGTGGAGCACCCGGGAGGCATGTATATTGTGCTGAACCCCATCGATGATCACACAAAACGATGCATCCATGATATTAATGTTTGGATAGACCCCCAGGGCGGCAGCAAAAAACAATTTGCCATCCGAAGAATAGCCATTAAAGAAATAGCGGTCGTAAAAATTACGATCCGTCCCGGAATAAGCCACGGGCAAGGGCGTTTGGTGAATGGGATAATCATCTCCTTTGGTAAGCATCTTCCTCCTTTCGCACAACTCTTTCTAACAGGTTATCATCTGATATCCAAATCAGGGGTTGCCATAGCGCAAAAACAGCTTCCAACAGAATAAAATTATATAGAATTTTCTTGAAAAAAAAGACACCCCGTTACACTGAGTGACAATATCAATTTTATCAGTGAAAAGTGTTAAATCTTGCCATTTTAAATGAACGGATGTCAAATACTTTTTGAACAATCAATACTCAGCCTGATCATTCACACGGAAAAAGGAGAAAGGTATGACAAGTAAAGTATACGATGCCATCATCATCGGTGCCGGTCACATGGGTCTGACCCTGGGAGCTTATCTTCAGCGTGCGGGTCTCCAAACAGCTATTTTCGAGCGCAGGCATGAGGAAGGCAGCGCCATATATACGTCAGAGTGCACTGCGCCGGGCCCGATGTAGGCAGAAGCAATCAGCGGAAACTGGACCAGCCAGCCTGCCAGTACAATACAGAGAAATGTTCTTGTCATACCTGTTATCTCTTCCCGTCCGGGGGGCTGCCTTGCAGGCCCCGCTCACAATCCTGTGACATTAGCATATACCTGATTTACTGGGAACATTCGCAATCCGCACCCTTGACGCTGCCCATACCAGTGGGAGTCGGCGCCTTCCGGCCGGAGTTTAGGGTGGTCTGCGGAAATCCTGTGATTTGGTGCCGAGGAGAGGACTTGAACCTCCAC
>JAUXCK010000199.1 GCA_030618925.1 Desulfobacteraceae bacterium | reverse complement strand
TACTGCCTCTTCCTTTGCATTTAACAGGGAGATATTGATTAAATATTCCTGGTTTCCTGTCTGCCGCAGGGATTCAGTGCTCCCGTCAGCAACGATTTTTCCCTTATTGATAATCACAACCCGGTCACAGGTTGCTTCGACCTCACTCAGAATATGGGTGGACAGAATAACGGTTTTTTCTTTTCCGATCTCCCGGATGATGCCCCGGATCTCAACGATCTGGTTTGGATCGAGACCGGATGTGGGCTCATCCAGAATCAGGATTTCAGGATCATTCATCATGGCATGCGCCAGGCCAACGCGCTGCTTTAGCCCCTTGGAGAGCTCGGCAATTGACTTATGCATGATATCGCTTAAGCTGCAAAGTTTAGCCAGCTCCCGAATCCGTGTTTTTTTTCTGTCCCGGTCAAGCCCCCTGATGTCGGCCACGTAATTCAGATAGTCATACACAAGCATGCTGTGGTAGAGTGGGGCCGATTCCGGCAGATACCCTATAAGGTTTTTAATTTCAAGGGCATCTTCCCGAATTGAAAAATTCTTGACACGGATATTGCCTGATGTGGGCAGAAAAAACCCGGTCAGCATTCTAAGGGTCGTGGTTTTTCCGGCCCCGTTTGGGCCCAGAAGCCCCAGGATTTCTCCTTTCCGGATGTGCAAATCAATATGATCCACTGCACACAGCTCATGATAATATTTGGTAAGCTTTTCAACACGGATCATGTCCTTCTCCTTATTTAAAATGACTTATATAATAATATCATACGTCCATAATCGGGTAAAAAATATACCTAAAAACAAAAATTGTGTTTATAATCTTTAATGTCCGATTTTTCAAGAGAAATAATTCTGACGACCTGTGTGAGCGGGGCCATTGATCCTCTGACGCCACCTCATGATGATGATTAAAAAAGGGGACCTTGAGATGAGGTGCCAATTCAGTTGACAGGGGTGTCATACACTTGTTTTCGATCAGAGACAGAGAGGGCTACCCTCAAGCCGGCGGGAACGGCATCCTGCCGCGATACGTTGGGCCTGCATTTTTATTCAACTTCTATCTTTTCTCCTTTTTCTCATATCGAAACAGATTATTGATAAATTCGATCAGGAGAAATTCACGAAATTTAGCCGGGAGTGCATTCAGGATTTCATTGATCTCCGCCATTTTTTCCGGCAGCCCCGACGAGCCCTCGATTCCGGCCATGCCCAGCAGTTGCGTAAAGGTTTCCTCCGTCAGCGTGTCGGGATCAACGTTTCCCAGTTCTGCCTTGACAGCTGCACCCAGTTCTCCGAACGGCATGGGCTTCACTTTTTCAATGCATTTGTATAAATCTTCCAAAAAAGCATCGACCCATTCCACATTTGAATAGTTGATAGACAGGTGTATGTTTTGCTGGGAGTTCTCATAGGTCAGGGCCGGCTGAATATACCAGCCGATACTGTTCATTTCATCGATGAGGTGAAACACGCTGAAGGTGTCAGAGGTAAAGGAAAGCATGCACATATCCGGTCGGGTCATCAACCGAAGGTCTTTATGTTTTTCGATTCCTGCTGCAATTTTTTTTGTGGCTTCGAGTTTTTTTCGTGCAATTTCCAGATAACCGTCATCACCGATAAAATTCAATACCGCCCAGGCTGCTGCCATGGGCCCGCCGGATCTGCTGCTCAGCACGGCATTATTGATGATGGTGTATCCGGTCCAGTGGGAACAGGCAAAAATCTGGTGTTTGCGCAAATCTTTATTACGGTAAAGGATCAGCGAGGCCCCCTTGGGGGTGTAGGCGTATTTATGCAGATCCACGGAAATGGAAGTGACCCCGGGCACACTGAAGTCAAAGTCGGGGATGGGTTCTCCCAGGCGTTTAAAATAAGGCAGCATGAAGCCCCCCACACAGGCATCCGTGTGGAGCAGAAGATCGTGTTTTAGCGCCAGTTCACCAAGCTCTCTAATGGGATCGACCACACCGTGCGCATAAGACGGGGCTGACCCGACCAGAAGGATAGTGTTTGATGTAATTGCCTTTCGAACCGGGTCTACATCTGCCCTGAAGGTCTTGGCGTTAACCGGGACCGGCACGACCTTGATACCCAGATAGTGAGCTGCTTTATGAAAAGCGGCGTGGGCAGTTATGGGAAGGATCATTTCCGGTTCTTTGACCTCAGGCCGCCTGGCACGGGAATAATCCCGGGCAGCCTTGACAGCCAGAAGGATGCTTTCAGTACCGCCGTTGGAGAAATTACCCACCACTTCCCCGTCTCCGTTCAAATGCTCAGCCGCCATTGCAACAAGCTCGGTTTCAAAGTGCATCACGCTTGGGAACACGGAAAAATCAAGGGCGTTCTCCGTGAGAAACATGGAATACACCTCCTTGCCCAATTCCATTGCTTCATGGCCCGGATCAAACACATAGCCGAAAACGCGTCCCGAACGCCAGTCAATATCATCTGCGCGATGCGCTTCGAGTTTTTTGAGTACCGCTTCCCTGCTCAGTCCCTTACTTGGCATCAAGGCCATTTGAATCTCCTAACCCGGCTTTCCGCTTCAGGCAGACAAACCGGAAACAAAAGAGTAAAAAGTAATTAGTAAGCGGGGTTTCCTTTTGACAGTGCTTGTACAACAACCCAACCAATCCAACCAATATAACCAATATAACCAATTTAACCAACCAATATTTTTAATTGCACCTTGTTATCCGCACGGTTTTGACTCAACTACGCTTTTATGGTATAATTTTAAATCAATCACCACCAAATCAGCACCACCCGCCTGCATCAGTGGAACACATTCACTGAAAATTTTCATGATATTATCGTGTGATAACTTGCCCACCCACAAGGGGGGTTGCAATACCCGCGCTTGCGAATCACAGGGGACAGGATATGGGAAAAATACCGTCTGATAAACCCAAAATAAGTTCAATGTTCTTAAAAAATGTCATACTGATCACGATCATATTCATCAGTCTCATCGGATTTTTGTGGCTGCGGAGTGAATATCTGGGGTTTATTTCAGAATCACAGGAAATGAGGGATAAATACCTGAGCTCTCACAAGGCACGGATAAAGAGCGAAGTCGATAAGGCGGCATCCTATATCCAGCATAAAAAATTTCAGGTCGAAAAGCGGCTCAGCGCATCAATTAAAGACAGGGTTTATGAAGCACACGCCATTGCGCTGAACCTGGTGGCCCAATACCAGGACAAAAGGACACCTGCCGAAATGGAAAAAATGGTCAAGGACGCCCTGTCCCCCATACGGTTTGGCCACGGTCGCGGATATTTTTTTGTTTTTAATCTCAATGGGATAGAGGAGTTGTTGGCTGACAGGCCGGAGATGGAGGGCAAGGACGTGCCGGCTGTCCGTGGGATAAAAGGGGAGATTGTTGTCAGTGACATGATTGAGATCGTGAATGAAAACACGGAAGGCTTTTACAAATATAAATGGACCAAGCCCAACGAAAAGGGGGTTTTCCTCAAAATAGCCTTTGTCAAGTTGTTTGAGCCCTTTCAGTGGGGGATCGGCACAGGCGCGTATATGGATGACGCAGAGCGCGATGTCCAGAAGGAAGCAATTGAATATATAGAACAAATCAGGTACGGGAAGAATGGGTATGTGTTTGCGGGCCAATGGGATGGCGTGCTTTTAACCGGTTCGGCCAAAGGCGAGAATATTTCGGACCTGAAAGACGTCAATGGTGTAAAGATCGTCCAGGAGTTCACCCGCCTGGCAAAAAAGGGAGGGGGGTATCTGGAATATGTCATGCCTGGAAACCAGGACGGAGAATCCTTTTTAAAGCTGAGTTATGTTGTTGGTATCCCGGAGTGGAAATGGGGGATAGGCGCCGGCATAGATATGGATGCGGTTGAAACAGCTATTATGCTGAAGAAACAAGAGGTTAAACAGGATATAATTCGTCACGCCATAAACATCATTCTCACATTGATCGGGCTTATCCTCTTTGTGAGTTTTGTGGCAGTCCGGATGGCCAGAAAAACAAATGCCAATTTAGATCTTTTTTCACATTTTTTTAAAAAGTCGGAAAATGAATCCGTCACAGTAAATCCTGAAATGATGGATTTTGTTGAACTGGAAAGTCTTGCCTACGCTGCAAATGATATGGTCGCCGCACGAAACCTGGCAGAAGAGGCCGTGCGCGAGAGCGAAAATAAATTTAAAACATTGTTTGAATTTGCACCGGACGCTTATTATCTGCATGATATAAAAGGAAATTTTATAGATGGCAACAGAGCAGCCGAAGCGCTGCTCGGATATAAGAGAGAAGAGGTCATCGGTAAAAATTTTATAGATGCAGGTATATTGCCTTCAAATCAAATTGAAAAAGCAGCAGGGATATTAAGGAAAGGGGTTACACGGAAAAAAGCAGGGGCTGAAGAACTGACACTCCGCGCAAGGGATGGCAGTGCCATAACGGTGGAGATAAGTTCAATTCCCATAAGACTGAAAGGGCAAAAGGTTTTTCTCGGTATTGCACGGGATGTCACCGAACGAAAACGCCTTGAGGAAAATTTGCGCCATGCGCAAAAGATGGAGTCAATCGGTACACTTGCCGGTGGCGTGGCCCATGATTTGAATAATATCTTATCCGGACTTGTCAGCTATCCGGAACTGCTCCTCATGGATCTTTCCGAGGACAGCCCCATGCGGAAGGCCATTTTAACCATTAAAAAGTCCGGGGAAAAAGCAGCCACCATTGTTCAGGATTTATTGACCCTGGCAAGAAGGGGGGTTACGACGACCCGGGTCGCTGACTTGAATGAGATTGTCATGGAATTTTTATCAAGCCCTGAATATGAAAAGATTATTCAACACCACCCTGCCGTGAATGTGGATACGAGACTCGATGCCTCTGTTTTTAAACTGGTCGGTTCTCCGGTTCATCTGTCAAAAACGGTGATGAACCTGGTATCCAATGCAGCAGAAGCCATGCCGGACGGTGGAGATATTGTCATATCGACACAAAACACGTATCTCGACCAGCCTGTCAGCGGCTATGCCAGGGTTGAGGAAGGCGAGTATGTGCTCCTGACCCTATCGGATACAGGTATAGGCATCCCCAAAAAAGATTTAAAACGGATTTTTGAACCGTTCTACACCAAGAAAGTGATGGGGCGAAGTGGAACAGGACTGGGAATGGCCGTGGTGTGGGGAACCATCAAAGATCACGAGGGGTATATTGACGCAAAGAGCATTGAAGGGAAAGGGACAACATTCAGGATCTATTTTCCGGCAACAAGAAAGGAAATAGAAAAAGAGAAGGCCGGCCTGGCGTTTGAGACGTTAAAGGGGGGCGGCGAATCCATTCTGGTGGTGGATGATGTGGAGGAACAAAAGGAGATCGCCTCAGGCATGCTTAAAAAATTAGGCTACACCGTGACGTCAGTGGCAAGCGGTGAAGAAGCGGTGGAATTCATGAAACACAACACTGCAGATCTAATGATTCTGGACATGATAATGGATCCGGGCATCGACGGCCTTGAAACATATAAAAGAATTTTGAAATCAACCCCCGGGCAAAAAGCGATCATTGCCAGCGGGTATTCAGAAACAGATCGTGTCAAAAAAGCCCAGAACCTGGGAACAGGAGAGTATCTTAAAAAACCGTATCTATTGGAAAGTATCGGCTGTGCCGTAAAAGCCGAACTAAACAAATGATCAATTGCAGGGCGTGTCATTGCTATCCCGGACCTGTTTATGGATTCCCGGCAATGACGTCCTTACCCGTGGCAACCCCGCCTCCTTTATCCGCATTCAATCGACATTCCGCATTCTTCACATCTGTAGGTGACCTTTCCCATATCTGCTGATGCCACCTTTACAAAATCATATCGCCTTTCCTCATAAACCGCATAACATTCAGGGCAATGCCCCTCG
>JAUXCK010000243.1 GCA_030618925.1 Desulfobacteraceae bacterium | reverse complement strand
TTTATCCACAACCCTTTCCATGATGCCGGGGGTTAATGCACTGAACGCAATAATCCCGTCCAGCCTGTTCCTGAACTCCGGGCTGAAAAATTTTTCAATGGCCTTTTTCCCCTTGCTTCCGGAATCATCCTCCGGATTTCCAAATCCAATGGTCTGGGCCGTCATCTCCCTGGATCCGGCATTGGAAGTCATGATCAGAATCACGTTTCTGAAATCCGCCTTCTTTCCATTATTGTCCGTCAATGTGGCATGATCCGTTATCTGGAGCAGGATATTAAAGAGGTCCATATGGGCTTTTTCGATTTCATCCAGCAGAAGCACGCTGTGGGGGTGTTTTCGAATACCGTCTGTCAGCAACCCCCCCTGCTCAAACCCGATATAGCCGGGCGGTGCGCCTATCAGGCGGGCCACGGCATGTTTTTCCATGTACTCGCTCATGTCAAACCGGATAAATTCAACCCCCAGAACACGGGCAAGCTGTTTTGACACCTCTGTCTTCCCGACCCCGGTGGGCCCAGTAAACAGAAACGACCCGATGGGCTTTTCAGGATCCCCCAGCCCTGCGCGGCTTCTTTTAATGGATGTCACCAGAGACCGGATGGCCGAATCCTGACCAAACACCTTCTCCTTGATCCTCTTATCCAGGGATTCAAGCTTTGATTTGTCGTTGGTGGACACGCTCTGGGTGGGAATTCTTGCCATCATGGCCACAATCTTTTCAATATCCGAGCCATGAATTTTCTTTCGACGGGAAGCACCTGTCAGCCGAATAAATGCACCTGTTTCATCGATCACGTCAATGGCCTTATCGGGCAGGTAGCGATCGTTCAGATACTTGGCTGACAGCTCGGCCGCTGCCCTCAGGGCACTTTCCGTATATACAATGCCATGATGCGCTTCATAGTGTGTTTTAAGCCCCTTTAAAATCCGAATGGTCTCCTTGATATCCGGCTCAGGAATCTCAATTTTCTCAAACCGTCTGGACAGGGCCCGGTCTTTCTCAAAATGGTTGTTGTACTCCTCATAGGTACTGGAGCCGATGCACTTGATGTCACCGCTTGTGAGAACCGGTTTCAAAATATTGGATGCATCCATGGAACCGCTGCTGGTGGCCCCTGCACCCACGATGGTATGTATTTCATCTATAAAAAGAATCGCATCCTTTACCTTTTTCAAAGCCGCGATCACATGTTTCAGCCGCTGCTCAAAATCACCCCTGAACTTTGTACCGGCAAGAAGGGCGCCGAGATCAAGGGCAAAAATACGGGTGTCTTTTAAAAGATCAGGCACCTTCCCGTCACACACCATCTGGGCCAGGCCCTCGGCCATAGCGGTTTTCCCCACGCCGGGTTCGCCCACAAAGACCGGGTTGTGCTTGCGCCTGCGGCAAAGCACCTGGATGGTGCGATTGAGTTCAACCTTACGCCCGATTAATGGATCCAGTTTTCCCTCTCTGGCCCGTTTGACAAGATCGCTGGTATACAGGGCCAGGGGGTCGGCCTTTTTCTTTTTCGCCTGCCTGGCAAATCCCCCGGGACCTTCGGAGCCATCTAATTTTTGGAGTTCTGGTTTTGGGAGTTCTATGGCCACGCCGTGGGAGATATAGTTGAGAATATCAAGACGTGAAATGCCTTCCTGGGCCAACAGATAGACGGCATAGGAATCTTTTTCCTGATAAATGGAGGCCAGTACGTCTCCCAGCGTGACTTCTTTTTTTTCTGCAGACCGGGCATGGTTCACCGCCCGCTGAATGACCCTCTGGAATCCAATGGTTTGCTGAAGCACATAATCACCGTCTTCAGGTATACTGTCCACCCGGTCCGCCAGGAACTTCTCAAGGCCCTTTCGCAGGTTTTCAATGTTTCCCCCGCAAGTTTCAAGCAATTCAACACCTGCCGTGTCATGCGCGATGGCAAAAAGAACATGCTCCAGGCAGACATACTCATGGCGTCTCTTCTTGGCCTCCCGTACGGCAAAACCAAGTGTGGCGCTTAATTCCTTGCTGATCATCAAATCACTCCTTTTCCATGGTACATTTTAAGGGAAAGTCGTTTTCACCGGCCAGCAAATGTACGGATTCAACTTTTGTTTCAGCCATTTCATATGGATAAACACCGCAAATCCCGACCCCCTCCCGATGCACGTTTAACATGACCTGAATGGCATCCTCCTGGGGTTTTTTAAAAATAACCATCAGAATTTCAACCACAAAATCCATTGTCGTGTAATCGTCGTTGTGAATCAGAACCTTGTACATGGGGGGTTCTGATACTTTCCGCCTGGATTCTGTAGATACCTTATTATTTGTTTCCTGGTCGATTGAGCCCATAGGTCTTTCAACAACTGGTTATATTGGTTTAATTGGTTAGATTGGTTGGATTGGTTAACCAATTTAACCAACCAAACAGGTTCATCGGATTTTGCTTCGTTCTACCCAACCTTCTTAGAGTGTAAGATCTGTACAGGGAAAAATCAAGGTCGAAATGAAAATGGGCTGAAGCAGGACATAGGGAAAAAAGAAGTGATCAGGCACCTGAAGGATGGCGTTACCGGCCGCAGCATTTCTTGTATTTCTTCCCGCTGCCGCAGGGGCAGGGAGAATTCCTGCCCACTTTCGTCCCTTCCCTTTTGACGGGTTTTTTCTTCTCCGTGCCGTCCCCGTGGGAAAAAACCAGGTTGTTTTGCTTTGGCTTCTGTAAATCCTCCACATTTTCCTGATTAACGAGCTGGATTCTGAACATGATATTGAGGGTTTCCTCTTTCACCCGTGAGATCATCTCCTGAAACATGGCAAAACCCTCTTTTTTATACACGATCAAAGGATTTTGCTGGGCATACCCCCTGAGGCCTATCCCTTCCTTTAAATGATCCATGCTCAGCAAATGGTCTTTCCACAGGTGGTCGACGGTCTGAAGCATGAAATAGCGTTCCATCTGCCTGAACTCTTCTGTGCCGATGGTTTTTTCTTTTTCATTATATTTTTCAAGGGCGGCATCATTGATCATCTGTACCAGGCCTTCCACTGAAAGGCCGCTCAAAATATCATCATTAAACCCCAAGCGGAGGTTAAACTGGCTGAATACCGCGTCATTTATGGCTTTGGTGTCCCATTCTTCCGGATGGGTTTTTTCATCAGTAAAATTAAAGGCGACCTCTTCCGCCTTGTCTCTGATCATATCTTCGAACACACCCTTCAGACTCCCACCTTTCAGCAATTCACGGCGCTGCCGGTATATGACCTCCCGCTGCTGGTTCATCACATCATCATATTCGATCAGCTGTTTCCGGATATCAAAATTGTGCCCCTCAACCTTTCGCTGTGCATTTTCTATGGCTTTGCTGATGAGGTTGTGCTCGATGGGCTCCCCTTCTTCCATCCCCAGGCGGCTCATCACGCCTGAAATACGTTCCCCCCCGAATATCCGGAGAAGGTCGTCATCAAGTGAAAGATAAAAACGGGATGAGCCCGGATCCCCCTGCCTGCCGGAACGCCCCCTGAGTTGATTATCGATCCGCCGGCTTTCATGCCGTTCGGTCCCCAGGATATGAAGCCCGCCAAGGTCCGTGACCCCATCGCCCAGCACAATATCGGTACCCCGGCCCGCCATGTTTGTTGAAATGGTGACCGACCCTTTTTGGCCGGCCATGGACACGATTTCAGCCTCCTTGCTATGATGTTTGGCATTCAACACCTCGTGTTTAATCCCTCTTTTCTTCAATTTTTTGCTCAAACTTTCCGAGACATCAATGGAAATCGTGCCCACTAAAACCGGTTGTCCCTTTTTATGGAGATCAACGATTTCATCTAGCACCGCCTCATATTTTTCTTGTGTTGTCTTATAGATGGCGTCTGGATAGTCCGTGCGAATCATTGGCATATTGGTGGGCATCACCGACACATCCAGATCATATATTTTCTTGAATTCAGCTGCTTCCGTATCTGCCGTACCGGTCATCCCTGACAATTTGTCGTACATTCTAAAATAATTCTGAAACGTAATCGTCGCCAGGGTCTGGTTTTCATTCTCGATTTTTACATTTTCCTTGGCTTCAAGGGCCTGGTGAAGGCCCTCGCTGTACCGGCGCCCCGGCATGAGCCTTCCGGTAAATTCATCCACAATGATCACCTCGCCATTTTTGACGATATAATCCACATCTCGCTTGAACAGGGTATGGGCCTTTAATGCCTGGTTGGTGTGATGAAGCATCTCGATATTACCGGGATCGTATAGATTTTCCACCTGCAGTTTTTTTTCAGCCTTTGCCACCCCTTCCTCGGTGAGCACAGCAGCCCTGGCTTTTTCATCAATGGTATAATCTTTATCCTTATCAAGACCCGGAATGATGTTGTTGACTTGAAAATAAAGACTCGTTGACTTTTCTGCCGGGCCGGAGATGATCAAAGGGGTTCTCGCCTCGTCTATCAATATGGAGTCTACCTCATCCACAATTGCAAAATTGAGATCCCCCTGCACAAGTGATTTGGAATCGAATTTCATGTTATCCCGAAGATAATCAAATCCAAACTCGTTATTGGTCCCATAACTGATATCCGCACCATAATTTTCCAGGCGTTCCTTGTCGCTCAGACCGTGAAGAATGGTGCCGAATGAAAGGCCGAGAAACGTGTAGAGCTGCCCCATCCATTCAGCGTCTCTGGTTGCCAGGTAATCATTTACCGTGATGATATGGACGCCTTTTCCTGTAAGTGCGTTCAGGTACGCCGGGAGGGTGGCCACCAGGGTTTTTCCTTCGCCGGTTTTCATCTCGGCTATTTTACCTTGATGCAGAACAATTCCCCCGATAAGCTGACAGTCAAAATGCCGCATCTCAAGAACCCGTCGGGAGGCTTCCCTCACCACGGCAAAAGCGTCAGGCAGAATATCTTCAAGGGATTCCCCATTTTCAATGCGCTGCTTGAACACATTGGTTTGACTTTTAAGCCCGGCATCATCCATGGCCTGGATACCCGCCTCTTTGTTATTGATCACTTCAACAATGGGCTGCAGCGTTTTGAGGACCCTGTCATTTTTGCTGCCGAAAATTTTCGTTAACATACCGGAAATCATATGGTCAATCTTCCTTTGAAACTAATCCAACCCATTAAACCAACTCAACCAATCTAACCAATATCAACAATCAGAACAATCGTCTCTAAGTCGGAGGCCAAG
>JAUXCK010000262.1 GCA_030618925.1 Desulfobacteraceae bacterium | reverse complement strand
GTCATTTTGTTTCCGACAGCATCAGCTATGCCGGGATGTCAGAAACACTGTTATTTTATTTTTTTAACCCATTCTGAAGCAAAAGGCAGCCCGACTTCAATAAACATCCCCCCCTTTGCGATATAAAGCTGTTGGGTGTCAACCCCCTCACGGTCGGTTTTTGAATACGTCACAGGACCGACAGTGGTCAATGGATAGTATGCATTGTATCCATTCATCCCCAGAAGTTCCTCGTACAGCGCCTGGCGGGTGATTTTTTTGCCTTTTGCTTTTGCCCGGCGAATTGTTTCAACCGCGATTTGAACCACCTGCACGCCGTTTGTGTAATTCTGGGAGTTTGCCAGCTTGTCGTCCCTTCCATATCGTTTTGCCATGGCAAGCTGGGCATCCGTGCCTTCCCCCTTTGCGGTTGTCAACCTTAATGAGGTTGTCCAGTAGAAGTTTTCAGCAGCTGATCCTGCCAGGGCAATCAGGTCAGGTCCGCCGCTGTAATGGACACCCATGAAGGTCAATTTGCCTGCTTCGCCATAGGAACCGGCCGCAATGCCGAGCTGCTGGGCTCCCTTTAACAATGTGGCCACCGGCGGCTGCACCGTGTGACAAATGATATATTGGACCTTTTTGCTCATGAGACGCTTCAGCATGGCGGTGTTGTCCAGGTCTTTACCGTGCTCCACCACCTCGACGACTTCTATGGGGAGTCCGGCAGCCACTGCTTTTTTCACATCATCCACCGGTCCTCTGCCAAAGGCGGAGGGGTGAATAAACATGGCCACCTTGGGTGTTGACCCTTTATGATTTGCGACGATATATTCAGCTAACCCGATGGCCTGACTGGAATAGGACGTAATGGGTAGAAAAATATAATTGGAACCGTCAAGGTTGCCTCGATGAAAGGAGGCGGGGATGACCGGAATTTTCTCCTCTTCAAAATCTTTTTTCAATGCCAGTGTGCTTCCTGTGGAATAATTTAAATAGAAAACGATCCCTTCATCGAGAAAATCTTCGAAGTTTCGCTTGGTTACTTCTGTCTTGTACCCATCATCTCTGATAAAACAGACAAGCTTGTCATCGCCCAGCAATTTTTCATCATTTACATACCGGACATAATCTTCCGCACCCTTTGAATAAGGATTGCCGGCATCTGATGTGGGTCCGGTAATGGCGAGCGAGAGCCCCATCTTATAGGTTTCCCCCCCCAGCGCCTGGGCAGATAAGCCAAAAACCATTAAAACAGACAGTGTCACCGTGATCAGTGTAAATCTGGTTTGTTTCATTTCTCCTCCTTTTTTGGTTAGTACAATTAAGCCTGCTTGGCAGGTCTATCATCAAACAGGCCGGCCTCCAAATGTTTCTTAATATCTAAACGGCCATAGTTTGAAATATGACCGGGCAATCCGCCACCAGTTTGCAATACCCCTGGGTTCAAACATCAAAAATAATACAATCACCAGTCCGAACGAAAGGGGCCGCATTGCCGTGGCCAGGTCTCCGGCCCCTGTAAAGATGTGTCCGGCAAATTCTGCCAGATTTTCAACCTGCAAATCGAGCAGTTGAATCGCTACAGGGCCAAAAAAGGACCCCACAATCGTCCCCAGGCCACCCACGATGGCCATGGCCAGATAAATAATGGAATGGTGAAGGGTAAATGATTCAAATCCGACTCCCCGCCACAGATACGCGTGCAGGGCACCTGCAATACCGGCAAAAAATCCTGCCAGGGCAAAGGCATATACCTTGGTAAATCCCGGGTGCATTCCCATGGCATCAGCCGCCCGGTCATTGTCGCGCACAGCCACCAGACACCTGCCGTACCGGGTGCGCATCAGGTTCCGTACCGCAAACCCCAATACCACAACAAAAATCAAAATGACATAGTACCAGAAAAGGTAATGCTGCTTTCGGGTCACCTTTCCGAAAAACCAGGACACCCGGCCTATTGAAATGACCTGCCCCTGATTAAAAAACGTCATAAAATTAATTGTCCATTGAAAAATCATTTGAAACGAAAGCGTCGCAATGGCAAGGTACAGGTGCTTGAGGCGCAATGCCGGCAGTCCCACAAATGCGCCGAAAACCGTGCCCACACCCGCGGCCAAAAAAATCATCAATGGCCAGGCGTGGGTCAGGAGAATATGACTGTCACCCAGTATCCTTGCAAATGATGCGACCGTGTAGGCCCCTACGCCGACAAATGCCGCATGGCCGATGGAAATAAGACCCGTGAAACCGGTCAGCAGGTTTAAGCCGTAAATCGCGATGATGGCCACAAGGGTACTGTCCAGCACCAGCATATATTTATTGCTGATCTTAAATAAAAGCGGCCAGGCAAACAATAAACCCAGAAAAAGAACAAACAGGACCCGGTCCCAATGGGTAAGGAAGATTCTCTGCTCTTCCTTGTATGTTGTAAAATAATTTCCGGTTGCTAACCACCGATTTGTTGACATGTCCTATACCCGTTCAATTTCATGTGTCCCGAACAGTCCATGGGGTTTGAACAAAAGAATGATCAAGAGAATGATGTATGGCATGACTTCGCCGGTACCGTTCAACCCCCAGTTGCCGTCCAGATATCCGCTTGCAAACTGCTGAATCAGGCCCATGATGATGCCGGCCACAACAGCGCCCAGAATCGAATCAAGCCCTCCTAAAATAACAACCGGGAAAACAAGAATCCCGAATGCCTGCAAGGTATCAAAATTCAGTCCTGTAATATTTCCGATGATACCGCCGGCAGCTGCTGCGCTCAATCCGGCAGTGGCCCATGCCAGTCCGAACACCCTGGGGACCGAGATGCCGATGGACATGGATGCCATCTGATCATCCGAAACGGCCCGCATGGAAATGCCGATGGTCGATTTTTTGAAAAACCATGAAAAGGCGGCAATCATCATAAAGGTAAGGACAACCCCTACCATCTGTGTCCATGAGATAGAGACCCCGCCCAGTGAAATCGGTGTGGTGGGAAGAAATTCCGGGAAAGAAAAATTCTGGGTGCCAAAGGGCGTAAAATAGATTAATCCGTCCAGGATAAACATCAGCCCTATGGTGACCATGATCACCGATATGATCGGTTCTCCGATCAAGCGTCTTAAAAATATCCGTTCTACACTCATGGCCAGAAAAAAAGTAACCACCATGCTCAGCACAAAAGACAGGGCAATGGGAATACCCAGCCACACGGTTAATGCATAGGTGATAAAAGCCCCTGCAGCGATAATCTGGCCATGGGCAATATTCAGCACTCTGCTGGATTTATAGATCAAGACAAATCCAAGTGCGGAAAGGGCGTAAATCGAACCCACAACAATCCCGCTTACCACGAGTTGAAAAAAATAGCTCATACGGCATCTTCCATGGTGTAAAAGGAAATCTCTGCCTCCACGGTGGTCGACTGTCCGTCCTGATACTGGTAGAGCGTTTCTACCTTCTTTACTTCAATCGTTTCATCGTAAAGTGCATCATAGAGGTCTGTATATTTGTTCTGAACAAATTCCCGACGGATCTTACCGGTCTTGGTCAATTCACCGTCATCCGCATCAAGCAGTTTGTAAAGAACGGTAAAGCGTTTTATTTTAAAGTGTGCTTGTTCGGCCCTGTTGTTAATATCAGAGATCGCTTCCTTAATGAGTTCCGCTACTTCCGGTTTTGTAGAGAGGTCCATGAATGTCGTATAGGAAATCCCCCTGTCTTCAGCCCACTTTCCCACAACGATGGGGTCAATATTGATCAAAGAAGCCACAAAGTCTTTTTGATCACCGAAAATCACCGCTTCTTTGATGTAAGGGCTGAATTTCAGCCTGTTTTCAAGGAACATGGGGCTGAACATCTCTCCCTTTTTGCTGTGCATCACATCAGATACACGGTCAATGACCACAAGGTGGCCGTCTTTATCGATGTACCCGGCATCCCCTGAATGGAGCCAGCCGTCCTTAAGGAGTTCGGTTGTTTTCTCGGGCAGGTTGTAGTACCCGACACAGACAGAAGGGGAACGGGAGAGTATTTCACCCTGTTCGGATATTTTACACTCGGTTTCCGGGAGGGGTTTGCCGACGGTATCCGGCCGCACATCCCCGTCGCGATGCATGTAGGCGATGCCTACAATTTCAGTCTGACCATAAATCTGTTTCAGGTTCACCCCTATTGCCTGGTAAAATGTAAAGAGTTCAGGGCCCAGGGCTGCGCCGCCCGTATATGCCCGGCGCAGGCGCAGCAGACCGATCTGATTGATCAGCGGTCGAAATACCAATAATTTTCCCATCCAGGCTTTAAAGGCAAGGCCGGCCGGCATCCTTTCACCCGACATCCGGTATTTTGCGGCTTTTTCGCCGATTGTTATAAAATAATTATAAAACAGACGGTTCAGCCAGTACGATTCATCGATTTTCAGCCAGATCTGGGAACGGATGGTTTCATAAATCCTTGGCGCACCAAACATGAAATGCGGGCCGATTTCTTTAAGGTCCTCCATGCTTGTTTCAACCGATTCAGGAAAGTTAATGGTAATCCCTGATGTCATGGCGATCCCGAATGAGTTCATCTGTTCTCCGATCCAGGCAAACGGCAGAAACGAGACATATTCATCGGTATTTTCCAATCCATCAACTTTTGTGATTTGAATCCCCATATTGATATAATTCTTATGGGTCAGCATGGTGGCTTTTGGCAACCCGGTGGTTCCGGAAGTCAGACAGAGGTGGCAGACATCATCGGGTTTCCCCTGGTCTACCAGTGCTTCAAAATGATCCGGTTTTTTTTTTTGAGATTGTTCTCCCAGCACATAAAGATCATCGATGAAGAGGAACCAGTCATCGGAACGGTAACCGCGCATTCCCCGGGGATCTTCATAAATCACTTTTGACACCTTGGG
>JAUXCK010000263.1 GCA_030618925.1 Desulfobacteraceae bacterium | reverse complement strand
GTTGTCTTCCTAAGACCGCTTGGCCTCCGACTTGATGTGCCGCCTGTATGATTATCGACCCATGATTTGCCGGTTGCACGGCATTCCTCATGAAGTCAGGCAGCCCGGCAGGGGTTTTGAAAGAGGACCGGGATGCCGGGCTTTTGGTGCCCGGTGCGGGGAAAAAAATTATATAAAGTTTGACCGGACCCCTTTTTACATGGAGATGGCCCGGCTTGAAAAAGAGTTTAAACAACGTCTCAATACAACCGTGAAATTTAAAAAAACCATTGCGGAGATGATTACAGAAAAGAATAAGGGTTGAGGTCAATTTTCAATATTTGCACAAATCCCATGAACTCAGGGATCTGACACACCGGATAAAGTCGGTAAGAAAGCGGACATGAAGTCTATTGATTTAAAAGAGTTGAATCATTTGCCCGGAAGGAAACTGGGTGAAAACGATACATTTTCGTTTCACTGTCATCCGGGGCTGGCCTGTTTTAATCAATGCTGCAGGAATTTGAACCTCTTTCTGTATCCATATGATGTGATTTGCCTGAAAAAAAATCTTGGCATCCCCTCTGACGCGTTTTTAGATGACTATGTGGATGTTGTCCTGCGACCCGGCAATTTTTTTCCGGCAGTTCTTCTTCAGATGGCGGATAACGATGAGAGAACCTGTCCTTTTTTATCGGATTCAGGCTGTTCGGTTTATCCGGACCGTCCGGATACCTGCCGGACATTTCCAGTGGAGCAGGGCCTTTTGGTTCATCAGGACAAAAAAAAATCAGAGCTCATACAGTTCTACCGGCCCCCGGATTTTTGTTTAGGGCAGTATGAGAACGAACGGATGACAACAAAGACCTGGGCCGATGATCAGGATGCGGCGACATATCATAAAATGACGATCATGTGGGCAGAGTTGAAAGCCATGTTCCAAAAGGACCCCTGGGAAGGGGAGGGGCCTGATGGCCCCAGAGGGAAAATGGCCTTTATGGCCACCTACAACATGGACCGATTTCGCGATTTTATTTTTAATAGTAGCTTTTTGAAACGGTATAAGGTAAAATCATCGATTCTAAAATCAATTCGGGCCAACGATATTCAATTAATGAAGTTTGGTTTTTCATGGGTAAAATTTTATCTATGGGGAATCCAGGGCAAAAATCTGAGGCTGAGATAAGCGTCAAACAATCGGCGCCCTAAGTAAAAATACACTTAATCCATTCAATTCCAAACTTTAGCAGCCGGGTATCGTCTGTTTTCAAGGCTTCACGCAGACCCGGGTCTGGGTTCTGGCTCGCAAGGGGTTCTATTTCAAGGTTACGGGCTTCAAAGAGTTGGGTTCTGAAATTGTCAAGGTCGTACAGCGCCAGATGAAAAAGATGTCTTGATTTTATGTCCAGGGCACCGGGTTTGAGACGATTTTTCAAACTGATGATTTCCATAAGAAGGTCGTTCATCAAATTATAGATGCCCAGTCCCTGGGTCTCGATCCAATCCCTGACCGTCTGGGAAGACCCTTTCTCAAACCCATGGCAGTGTGATTCTGTCATGAGGGCGTAATGTTCTGTGATGTTTCCGGTATCCCGTGAGCGGGTGGCGAGGCGCGCAAGAGGATAGGACCGGCAGGAACCGGGGCGGTCCTTGTAGACGCTGCAGCCGGATGGCGATACAAAGGGGCATTTCAGCCGGGAGGTTTCCGCAGGCTTCAACGTCACCATCGGCAGCCCGGATTCGGGGCCAATGTGCTGCAGGGTATATTGCTCAAGGAAAAGATCAGAAGATATGTCAAGGCGGTTTTTCAGCCGCAGGATGTCGTATGGCGTGAGAAACTGGTTCAGGTCCCGGCAGCATTCATTAAAGCAGGAAAGCGTTTTGGAACAGGAAAACTGGAATCTGTCATTAATTCCCAGGGCAATCATATCATTCATGGCTGTCATCCTTTCAGAACCTGTGACCGTACAGCGGACCCCTGGTACAGATTCTTTTCGGGTCGGGTCAGTCACCTGATGGGGTTGATATCATAATTTTTCCTCTTCCTCAATCATTGGCACTTTTTTTCAGGTGCTGAATCAGGGGTGCGTGCGAATATGGGAATGGACATCTGCCTGAGAAATAAAAAAGATTCAGGCGCTGTCATTTTCAGCACTATATATTGTGATGAGCCAATGGGCCATATCCAGATATTGGGAGCAGAAAAACAGAGTATTAATTCCGTTGAAATTTTAATATTGTTTGTGCAAAAGTTCTTGACAAGCTTTTTGGCTGATGGTATCTTACCTCTTTGATTTTATATGATAAATGCCTGATTTTTCAAGAAAAAGACATAGGTTTGGGCGAAAAACAGGTCATGAACACATTGTTTTACTGTGTTACCTCTAAGGATAAGATAATAAAGGATTACACATATATGCAAAAGGAATAAGCGTAAAGATGGCCCGGAAGGGGATCTGCTTCGGGTCACTGTTATGAAGGGAGGTGCAAACAACTTACAAGATTCTATAGTAAATTAATTGACTGAGGTTGAAGTTATACTTATGACAACGCAAAATGAGGAGGTATATCAATGCCAACTTTTGTAATTTCTGAAAAATGTGACGGATGCAAAGGTGGGGATAAAACAGCATGTGAATACATCTGCCCCAATGATTTGATGGTTTTAGACCCCAACTCGATGAAGGCCTATAATCAGGAACCGGATCAGTGCTGGGAATGTTTTTCATGTGTAAAAATCTGCCCCACACAGGCGATAGAAGTAAGAGGATACTCTGACTTTGTGCCACTGGGAAGCAGCGTTATGCCGATGATGGGTACCGAGGATGTCATGTGGACCTGTAAGTTCAGGAATGGCACCATCAAGCGCTTTAAGTTCCCCATCCGGACCACCCCGGAAGGTGCTGCCAACGCTTACCCGGATCTTAAAGGAAAAGACCTTGATTCTGGACTGCTTTCAACTGAAGAAGCTGACGGTTATGCACTCGTAAAACCCCAGACAGTCTAAGCACGTGAGCAGAACGAGGAATTTAATTAGATAGATTATATTAAGACATTTACATTTATACATAATTAAGGAGGATAAACTATGGCATTACCGAATAAACCTACGGGTGAGCGCAAAGCCGTAAGAGATCCGGAAGTTGAAGAACGCGAAGTTGATATTCTCATCGTTGGCGGCGGTATGGCTGCCTGCGGTACGGCTTTTGAGGTAAAAAAATGGGCAGCAGATGATGCCAAGATTCTGCTGTGCGACAAGGCTGCCATGGAGAGAAGCGGTGCGGTAGCACAGGGACTCTCAGCCATCAATACATATGTTGGCGAAAATTCGGCAGAGGACTATGTCCGCATGGTTCGTAATGACCTGATGGGCATTGTTCGCGAAGACCTTATCTTTGATCTTGGCCGTCATGTTGATGATTCTGTTCATCTGTTCGAGGAATGGGGTCTTCCTGTATGGAAAAAGACCGATGAGGACAAAACCCTGGATGGTAAAAAGGGACAGAAACTGGGTACCCTGAAATCAGGTGCCAAACCGGTCCGGACGGGAAAATGGCAGATTATGATCAACGGTGAATCCTACAAGAGAATCGTTGCCGAAGCTGCCAAGCTGGCCCTGGGTGAAGATAATATCATCGAACGCTGCTTTATCGTTGAGCTGCTGAATGATGCCAATAATCCGAACCAGATCGCCGGAGCCGTCGGCTTTTCTGTTCGTGAAAACAAAATCTATATCATCAAATGTAAAACCATGATGATTGCCTGCGGCGGTGCTGTAAATATTTATCAGCCCCGTTCAGTGGGTGAAGGCAAAGGCCGTGCATGGTACCCGGTATGGAATGCCGGCTCCACTTATACCATGGCCATCCGTGCCGGTGCAGAGCTTTCCATGATGGAAAATCGTTTCACCCCGGCCCGTTTTAAAGACGGTTACGGTCCTGTCGGCGCATGGTTTCTCCTGTTCAAGGCTAAAACCCTGAATGGATTGGGCGAAGCGTTTGCATTCGGTGATACTGCAAAAAAAGAGCTCGAGAAATACGCACCTTATGGAACCGCTGCCATTACACCCACCTGTCTGCGAAACCATCTGATGCTGTTTGAGATGAAAGAAGGACGCGGTCCGATTATCATGGATACGGTGACTGCTCTTGCAGAGCTCGGGAAAACCATGGACAAGAAAGAACTCAAGCACCTTGAATCAGAGGCCTGGGAAGACTTCCTTGACATGACCTGTGGTCAGGCAAATCTGTGGTGTGCAACCAACACCGAGCCTGAAAAGAAGAATTCAGAAGTTATGCCCACCGAGCCGTATCTGCTCGGATCACATTCCGGATGTTGCGGAATCTGGACCTCCGGTCCGGATGAAGACTGGGTACCGGAGTCATACAAATGGGGAGATGCCGGAAAGATTTACAACCGTATGACCACTGTTGTTGGTCTTTTTACATCAGGTGACGGCGTTGCCTGCTCCGGTCACAAGTTTTCTTCCGGTTCTCATGCCGAAGGTCGTATGGTCGCCAAGGAAATGGTCAAGTTCATTCGGGATCATGCAGACTATACACCGACCATCAAGGAAACCACAGAAGAATTGGTTGACCTGGTTTACAAACCGGTCCGGACATATCTGGACAATGCCGAATATACCACGGCTGAAGACATCAACCCGGAATATGTCAAACCTGCCGGGATGGCGCTTCGCCTCATGAAAGCCACGCACGAATATGGCGCTGGTACGTCAACCTATTATCAGACCAGCAGCAAAATGCTCGAGATTGTTCTTGAACTGCTTGAGGTGATGCGTGAAGACTGTGAAAAACTGGGTGCCGGCAGCCTCCATGAGCTCATGAGAAGTCGGAGGCCAAGCGGTCTTAGGAAG
>JAUXCK010000100.1 GCA_030618925.1 Desulfobacteraceae bacterium | reverse complement strand
GGTTATTGACATTCACACTCCGTGTATTAGTGCTAATCCATTCATTTTTCAATAGCTTTTTTATAGATAACGCCTCAATTAATATGAAATAATCTGGATAAATAAGGGTGTACCCTTTTCCGGAAGACAAAGGTTGACTTACCCGCCGATCTGTGCAATTTTTCGCCGAAACTGGATGGCCACACAGGATATCCGCATGGTTTACGTTTTTATAAAACCATTCCAATTGATTGAAAAGAATTGAAACTGCATTTGTTGGACAATCACTATGAAAGGACCTGTTATGAAAAAAAGAGTATGGCTTTATGTGTTGTTTCCCATTATTTGTCTTGGCCTCTTGGTATCAAACCCCGTACGATTGGTTGCTCAACCCTCCTCTGTGGAGGAGCATGCCCGCTATGTGTCTAAAGACTCTGAAACAAAAGAAATAAAAGATTATCTTGAAATTCGTGTCGAAAAGAAAGGGGACCAGTACCACTGGTTTGAGAAGCGAGAGCTGATAAACGGTGATTTAGACACTTTTAATGTAAATTTTGACATAAACACCCTTATACCCACCTCCTATGTGCGGGAAATGAAAACCGGTGATACAAAGCAAACTGTAAAACTAAGCGTCACCCAAAAAAATATCACGGCCGAAATCACAGATGGAGATGGAAAGGTAGTGACTCAATCCATAGACCTGCCCGGGGAAGCATTCGTTATTGAACCGTTCCTGAAAAAATATATTTCGAGTCAGGCGGGAAAAGGAGTTAAATCCGGTAGCTGTCTGATGATTACCCTCGTACAGGGAAAACTCAAAAGTTTCAGCATTGGATGGGAAGTAGAGGGACAGGAGAAAGTAACGACCAAGGCAGGGACCTTTGACTGTTTTAAAATCAAAGCCGGACCGTCAGGCTGGTTTATGAAAAAAATGGTGCCGCCCTCTATCACCTGGTACGATGCTTCCGGCACCCATAAAATGATTCAAAACAGGGGCAAGCGCACTAGATTTGATAAAGAAAAAGTCATGGAACTGACCGAGTACAGTCTCAAATAGGCGCGGCTTTTTTAACCGCTCCACCGTCCTTTTGGGTGGCATTCTACACAAACATATGCTATTCATATTTTATGCGTGCAGTCATTCAAAGAGTGAAAAAATGTTCGGTGAGCGTGGGGGATGACATTATCGGCAAAATCGACATCGGTCTATTGATTCTGCTCGGTATTGCGAAAGAGGACCAGACCAGAGATGCTGATTATCTCTCTGGAAAAATAGCCAACTTGAGGATATTTGAAGACGAAAACGGCAAGATGAACCGGTCTTTGCTTGATATTAATGGAAAGGCCCTGGTGGTATCCCAGTTTACCCTGCTTGGAGACTGCCGAAAAGGCAGGCGGCCGTCATTTGTCAATGCGGCTGACCCTTCCAGGGCAAATGAACTTTACACCTATTTTGCTGAAAAAGTCCGGGAAAAAGGAATTTCGGTCCAAACCGGCCGGTTCCAGGCCATGATGGATATCGCCCTGGTGAACACCGGTCCTGTTACAATAATACTCGAAAGCACATGAACGATCCGGTCAACTCTTGACAAGGCAACACACCTGAAATTATTCCTGTCTCACCATAAAATGCCCTTTTTCCTGAAAATGAACTGTCTGGCTGATCTGGGGATGGACACTACCTGTCATCAGGCTTTCTCAAGCGTATATTTACCGTCTCTGCGTGGGCGGTCAATCCCTCAAAGTTTGCAAAATCGGCGACATGAGCGGCATCCTCCTGCAATCCCTGCGGGTCATATTCAATTGTACTTGTCGCCTTTCGAAAATCATTGCAGCTCAGGGGGCCAAAAAATTTTGATGTCCCCCCTGTTGGCAGTACATGCGATGGACCTGCGTAATAATCGCCAAGGGATACGGGTGTGTGTGGGCCGATAAAAACCGCCCCGGCATGCGGGATCTTTTTCAGGCACATGTCATTGTCACGGGTCACAATTTGTAAATGTTCGGCGGCAAACTCTTTTGCCAAAGAACACGCAGTGTCGAGGTCCGGAGTGACGATCAAAGCACTGTATTTATCGATGGAAGATCGAATCGCTTCGGCCCGCTGCAATTTACCCTTCTGTGAAACAATTTCTTTTTCTACCCTGTCTGCCAAAGTGGCTGAAGGCGTTAGCAGGATGCCGGACCCGGGATCATGTTCCGCCTGGGCGAGGATGTCTGCTGCCACCCATTCAGGCTTTGCGGTATCATCTGCGACGATGAGGACCTCACTTGGACCGGCAATTGAATCAATACCCACAACACCAAAAAGCTGACGTTTGGCCTCAGCCACAAAAGCATTTCCAGGGCCGACAATTTTATCTACCGGTTTAATGGTTTCTGTCCCGTAGGCCAGGGCACCAATGGCAACAGCCCCTCCGAGCTGGTAGACTTCAGTGATGCCGAGTTCACCCGCAAGTGCGAGCGCCATGGGATTGATTTCTCCGCCGGTGGGAGGGGAGACCATGACGATTTCCTTTACACCGGCCACCTGGGCGGGAACAATGGTCATCAAAACAGTTGATGGATACAGCGCTTTTCCGCCCGGCACATACACCCCCACCCTTTCAATGGGAGTGTACCGGACACCGAGTCTCCGGGCACCACGGGAGAAAGGCGCAGGTTCAGGAATCAGGATATGCGCCTGGTACTCTCGAATATTCCCGATCACCTTTCGAATCAGCGTCAAGAATTCCGGTTTTGCAGCCGAATGTGCATTTGTGACAGCATCTTGCCTTACAGGTATCGTCCCGGGTGAAATGTCGGCATTGTCCAGCCTGGAGGTGAGTTCCGCTGCTGCTTGATTACCGCCTGTCTTGACCTGTGACAGGATATCAGAAACAATGCCTGGAATATCCAGATCGGATGTCTCATCCATCCCCGTTATTCCGCCACTTCTAAGCAACCTCAACACCTCTTGAACATCAGGGTTCGAAAGAGGCTTTTTATCACATTGAATAATTTTCATATGGCAAATCCAGACCCCCTCACATGGGCACTTTCGTGTATCACTCAGGCACAGAACATAATTTGACTCCAGGCCGTTAGATCTTCTTTCCGATTCCGATCATGCGATGATTCATGAACCCGTAGTCACCCCTTTCCCGGTGAGGTGTTTGACCGGTAATAACTTTAATGTGCCTGAACCCCGTTTGTTCCAGAGACTTCTCGAGGTCATGTGCATCATAAAGACGTATGGAGTATGTGTTGTCACGAATCAACCCCTTTGATTTGCTTAACACCATCTCACGGGCATGGATGCTGTTTCCTATTAGCTGGCGTTCCCTGCAGACGACAATATCATCTTCTATTTCATGCCAGGCCAATGGTCTAAACGATTTCCGGACGGCGGCACCGTCAGTGACATCCACAAGAAACCAGCCGCCGGAACACAGCAGGCGTTTTGCTTCATTGAAAATCTGCCGGTCCGCCTCTTTCCGTTTCTGATACCCTATGGAATTGCCCAGGATACACACATGATCGAAGCTGTTGGACCTGAGTCCTATTTCTCTGGCATCGGAGCGCATGATTTCCATACTGCAGCTGTTCTCGGCTGCCTGAACTTTGGCACGCTCGATCAAATGCCTGGAATAGTCCACCAATGTGCATTTCAAAAAACCCCGGTCATAGAGTTCGAAGCTGTGGCGCCCGTGACCGCCGCAGAGGTCAAGGATTCTATGGCCCGGGCGAATCGGAAGCAGTTCACAAATAAGATCTACTTCACGCCGGGTGAGGTCCTGATCACAGACAGAACGTGCATCGGTGAGCAGGTAGACCTCGTCGAACATGGTTTTCCACCAGTCTGGATTGACTTGAATGCTCATTTATGTTCCGTTTCCGCACCAAAACCGAACAATCCATCCGAGGCAATAATTGCGGGTGACCCTCCCCACGGATGCATTTTCGCAATTTCCAGCTCTTCGGCCTCAATTTTTATGATCTCATCCAACTCTCCGGACAGCCACATTTTCTCCAGGGTCAGGCAATCTGCCCATAATTGTGTGCAATAGTTTTTCAAGGCTGCAATTTGATCAAGGGTGATCACCCTCGGGCGCAGCGCAATTTTTATGGGGCCGAGAAGATATGTAAAATCAAAGTCTATTGCCATCTTCTTCTGGAACTCCACAACTTCAGCCAGTTCATGATAGGGTATGGTCATGATCCCTTCATTGATCCGGTTCACCGCATCCTTCACCGACATGTCGGATCCAAGGACAGCCAGCGGCTGAACCCCGCCGCCGCTCCCCACGTTTGTCGGAATGCCGCCATACCGCCCTAAGAAACCGAATACCCTGTCCGGACCCATCAAGCAGCGAAAATCGGTCTGAACAGATTCCATCTCAATATTGTCCGCTGCCAGGATGGGCACATCCTCGGCCCACATCCAGGTGGGGATCTTTTCCTGCACAATATAATTTTCACCCTGTTGTGCCCGATTTATTGCCTCATCAGCATCCGGGTTTATACCGCCCACACGAACCCCGTGCCCGGAATACCCCCTCTCCGGTTTTAAAACAAGGTTCTCCCAGTTTTCACGGGTCCATTCCATAAGGTCTGCTATGGGCTCCCCCCCGGGCCCCTGGGTGCGGCGGGGATAAAACTGCCGGGTCCATGGGGTTCGTTCAACAATCTCATGGTGAAATCTTTGACGCCGGGGCCCTGTTATCACTTCAAACATGCTCTTGACATTAATCGGCTCGGTCCCCCTGGGGTTTATGACACGGTGCTCTTTCACTGCCTGCAGAACCGGACGCAAATCTTGTTGCCTATGCAGATTTAACAAGACATCGGTGTTGAAATCCATAAAAATAATTGAAACGGGCTGTCCTTTCCAGCAGACCTTCCCCTTGTAAAGTTCCAGTTCAGCCGGTGCCATCAAGGCGCCGGTGAGGCCTTCCATGGAATTGATATGCGTGGCCAAATTTTTGTTTTCAGTCACATCCTCGAGTGTCTCTTCTTCGGCGACAACAGCAATAAGGCCCTTCTTTTTCCCTTCACGCCGGCGGTGTGCCCCGGCAAGCATTTCTACGAACCCGTTCACCGGATACAATAGTGAATGATCAAAATCCAAATTGAGTTTCATGGGGTTAATGGCATTCAGCCGCTCCCAAACAGCCTTCCCGATAATCTGGGTAATTCGTTGATAGTCCCAGCCGCCGGGACTGCCGAGGTTCCACTCTGAATGGTATCCTGAAAAATATTTCAATGTCAGCTCCTTGAATCAGTTTTAGTGCCGCAACAGATCATGTGTGATGGTCAACCGGCCGGGGCCATGCCTGCCAGCTTTTTTTCAATAAGATGAAACGGCAGTTCACCCCCTTCCAGTAAAAAGGAGTGGAATTTCTTGTCCCTGATCCTTTTGTCATACAATTCTTTTAAGTTCATTATCTCGTAACGCCCCAATGTGTAGCATATCTGGTACCCCGGGTTCAACTGAAACCTGTCGAGCTGCCTTGCCGCCTCTTTGAGCGAGAACCCTGCTGCCATCAATAACCGGGAGGCTGCTTCCCTGTCCATCCGGCCGGTTGAAAGCCCTGCATCGATCTGGCATCGTGCAGAACGCCATAACCTGCGCTTGCAGTCAATCAGACGGTCAAAGGGTTTGTCAGCATAACCATATTCAGTTAAAAGAGATTCCGCATACGACGCCCATCCTTCATAAAACAGGGGGGATTCAATCTGACGCCTGACAGGGTTTTTCAATCTTCTTCGAACCGTATCCAGCAGGTGGTGTCCGGGGAAAGTCTCATGTGCAGTGAGAAATTTGTACTCCCGGTGAAATCGCCGGATTAAAGATATTTCTTCTTTGCTGTTCTCCCCGGGCAGCCGGGGGGTAATATAAAAAAAACTCTTTTCTCTGTTATCCGAACGCAACGCAGCCGCAAAAGATGCTGTTCCACGCACAGACCGGAGATAGGAAGGAGTTTCAACCACATCCATGGGCATCGACAAATCATTTGGTTTAAAATCGCGATCCATAAAAAAAAGACGAAGATTGTCGGTTTCCATACGATAAAGATTTAAAATATCGTGGTGTTCAATACTTTTCGGTGTGTAAGAATGGTACAACTCCTGCCACGACCTGGCCGGGTCGATACGGGATTTAATGGTTTCCAGGAGCGTCAGCGTATCATGCCACTCATCAACAGCAATCTCAAACACATCGGCAAGGGAGCGAACCGACATAAAATAATTTTCCCCAGTCTCATTGATGGCGCCTGTCCCAAACCTTCGATCAGGTGTGGGTGACAGTGACGACAGGTATTTTTCAAACGCTTCAAGACTGCTCAAACAGGTTTGAAATTGCTGAATCTGTGGTGGTTTGATACTATCTTCCGGGTCATCAGACAACTTTCTCATGGTGTCTGCAAGATACGCTCTGCCATCCTGAATCATGAAAAAAGCGGCCTTGTAATACGACAGCGGGACGCTGACAATATTTTCCCTTGCCTGTTTTAGGAGGTCTGGAACAGCACCCAATCGAGCAAAGAAACGATCTTTGTTTTCCTCAGGTTCAGAAGCAGGTTTGTTGAGGGCATGATCCAGCCCGATAAAAATCACTTTTAAATACAAAAGCGGATTATGGCAATATGTTCTGTTCTTTTCGAATTCGATTTCAACACTTGCGGCATTGGCGCTTAACAGGCTCAGATCGATCGCAGCATCTTGATCAATTGTTTCGCGTTCTGCCAGTTGATCGAATTTTGTTTTAAACTGCTTTATCTGAAACAGACACTCTTCAATCCCGGCTTTATTGAAGTTATCAAGACGATCGTAAAAAAAATGCGCCGCTTCGGCCCGCGGCAGAAAATGAAATTCATCACTGGCGCACATAACAGGGAATCTTTTCGCCAGAAATGCAAAGTATTCATCAGCCAGCTTATCGTGTGATTGATTCATAATCATAACAATCAGGGGAAGCACCCCCCTGAAACCCGATTGTTTTCACAAAGGCTTTCATCCCGGATGGACCCGACCGGAAGAACAATTTTGCCGTTCAGCCTAATAAGACTTGAACTTATTGAATATATTTTATAAAATATACCATTACCCTTAATAATAATGTTTACGTTTAATCCATCGACCAAGTCAATATTTATTTCCCCCGTCTGCCCGGTGTTAAAACCCAACTATGGGAGAACAAAATTTGAGCATTTTCTCTAGAGAAAAAACGCAGTTTCATAACCCTTCCTTAAAACCCTATTCGGTTAATTTTTCTTTAGACCGTATAGGCCCGGGAGTCGACAACATCCACTACGATGTGTACTTGAGTCCAAAACTTCGCCAGGCCAGCCGCCACATGCTTAAACTTCTCATGAACAAACATTCCCCTGCAAAGGAACTCAAAGGTCAGGATACTAAATCAGTGGTATGGGTAAAGGTACGGGATGAGTTTATACATTTCTGCAAAGAGGTGATGCTTGCGGGTATCCATAAAGCAAAACAGAATCAGGACATTCAGATTAATTTTCTGGCCCAGGCCGCTATTGTAAAAATGTTACTTGACATCACCCAGAAACAATTTGAGGAGATGACGGGGAGATACAAGAATATTATCAGAAAACATGAAATCAGCCAAAGCCGGGACAGCCATTCAATCGTCCGGCTGAAGGAAGAGCTTCTGGGCACTTTGAAAGACAAGGACATCATTATCCGAAAAGTAACCAATGATTTCTTCACCTGTCTGTCTGAGGCCCAAAGTGAGGATTTAAAAAAAATAAGGGCGGCGAATTTTGGTCGTGAGTCACTTTTGCCAAGGGACTTTTTTACCAATCCAATCGTCCATGTAAACAACTCGATAGATGATTTTTTTATGATTGAAAAATATGTACTGCTCGGAAATCGCCTTGATGATCCTTTAAAATACAATACCATTTTAGCCCTTCTGACAAATTTTTTCACTAAGTTATCCCCTGAGGAGGCTAACCATGGGGCCTCTTCCACACCCCCCAATTCCACAGAGACCGAAACACATTTTGCAGACATGAGCCCGGACAAATGGATAAATCAGGTCGAAAACATTGACATTCTATTCCAATATTTTCAGACCGAGAAAAAATACCGGCTGAGCAAAAATCGAAAAGCGCCACCAGCTGATACTCTTCATTTGAAAAACAGGATGCAAACACAAAAAGCCCTGTTTAAGTCATTTTACAAAACACTCAAAACCAACAAACTCATAAAAGGAATTGTGGCATCATATGAAATGCAGGCGTATTACCATGAATACTGCCCCCCCCTGCTTCCCATAGAGTTGCTTAAATATCTGATTTCACCAAAATCAAGAAAAAGTGTGACCACGCGACTAAAACGGGTGAAGGGATTTTCACAAAAACCCGTGTCATTGAAACCCCTTCTGAAACGCAGTAAAAATCAATGGCGGATTAATAAGAGTCAAAAAAATATGTATGTGATTCGTTTTCTCCGGAACTTTCTACGTTACCATCGTGATCTCCAGAATTATAAGAAACTGAAAGAGGCCATGAGCTGGATCAATGTGACGGAAGATAAAAAAACCATTAATCTTTCACGCGTCAATCACCT
>JAUXCK010000200.1 GCA_030618925.1 Desulfobacteraceae bacterium | reverse complement strand
ACCGGGTCTTCAAGCTTGCGCCCAGACTCCGAAAAGACATAATACCGGCAACAATAAGTAGAACAATGACAAAGTAGGTCACTTTGCGTTTTTCAATGGCTGTCCCTGTCAGGCTCATTGAGTTACCTCCTGATCTGAAAATCCTAAAATACGGATTTCCTGATCTTCTTTAAGGTAGTGAACCCCGGCGGTGACGATGGTTTCATCCAGGACAATACCCCCGGTAATCGTTATGCCTGAATCAAGGAGGTCACTGGTTTTAACTTCACGTCGATGCACTTTCTTTGTTGCATCATTCACCACCCACACATAGGTTTTGGCGTCTTCACCGGTTGAAAAAACCGCTGTTTCAGGAATAACGATTGCTTTTTCTTTTGAACTCTCCCCGCTGCCGACAACGCTCGCTGCCTTCCCTGCCATGCCAGGCAGGATATTAATGTTTTCAGGTTGATCCATGATCAGCGTCACCGGATAGGTCCGCGTGGTTCTAGAGGCTTCCTTTCCGATTTCTTTTATCCCTGCTTTAATTTCACTGCCCGGGAAAGGGTCAAAACGCACAATGAGAACATCACCCTGTTTTTTAAGAAGATCGACATGAGAAATTAGATTTTCAGGTATATTGATGATCATTTCAATTTTGGAATGATCAATCAGTTTTAAAATCGGCTGTTTTGCAGTCACATCTTCATAATTTTCAACATATGTGGCAGATACAATGCCGTTAAAGGGCGCTTTTAAAAATGTGTAGGACAGCTTGTCGCTGGCAGCATCCACAGAAGCGTTAAGGCTTTTTATTTCAGCCCGGGTACTTTTCACAAGCTGTTTTCTCTTGTCAATCATGGCCTGGCTGATGGCGCCCGAGTCCTTCTGCTTTATTCTCACAACACGATTGTAATCTGCTTTTGCCCTCACCAGCACAGCTTTGGCATCCTCAAGCCTTCCTTTTGCATTGCGAAGATCCACCTGATAGTCCCTGGGATCGATTCTGGCCACCACATCGCTTTTCTTTACCCGATCTCCCTCATCTACGGGAAAATCAACCAAAGGGCCGGCTACCCGGAATGAGAGTTGCACTTCCTGTGTGGCTTTGGCCTGACCGGGGAACCATCGTTGGGTAAAATCATCCAGGTTTGTGACCTTTATGGCGCGCACTGATCGGATGACTTCTTTTTGAGGGATTTCCTTTTCACACCCGAATAATAACACCACCAACACCATTGACAAAAACACCCCTAAAAAATATTTCATGTGATTCCTCTTTTATTAGGTTTTTTGCGTTTCATGTTTTCCCGTTTTTTAATTTACCATACGGATATTACCATTGCGGTTTATGTAACAGGTCCACTTCTTTACCGGTTTTCGGAGGTACCGGTTCTGTCACGTGAGTGACAGAATCAAGAAGATTACCCCAGTCCGTTCGATTTTTCATGTTTTCTATGGTTTCTGCAGGAAGAATATTTTCACCTGCTTTTATCTGCCAGCCACCCCCCAGCGCCTTGTAAATTGAAATTAAATACGCAACCACATTCCCCCTGGTTTTAACAAGGTTGTCCTGCTGTTCAACCAATGCCTGCTGGCTGTTGAGCACCCGGGTATAGTCAGAAATTCCTTCTTTGTAATGAAGCAGAGACAGGTCACTTGCTTTTAAAGATGCTTTTTCAGCATCAGCCAGGTATCCTTCCCGGGTCCGGGATCTTAAAAATCCAATCAGGCCGTCTTCAACCTCTTTTGTGGCCTCAAGAACCAGGTTTTGATAATTGACCACCGTCTGTTGAAACCGGGCATCCTGGGCCCTGACATTATTTTTTATTCGGCCGTAATTAAGAATGTCCCATTTAAACGTAAATGGTGTAAAAAAATAGAGTAGACTGTCTGAATCGAAAAGCGCTTTATCATCTGCTGCAAACCCGATGGAGCCAGCCAGGGAAAATTGCGGATACAGGTCGGCTTCGGCAACCCCAATAAGTGCGCCCTGGGAAGCCACCTGTAGTTCTGCATACCGTATATCCGGCCGTCTTCTAATCAAATCAGCCGGAATCCCGATTGCGACAGTTGCCGGTATATCCGGCATTTTTGGAGACGCATCCAAATAGCCTGTCAGCTCTCCCGGCGGGACACCTATGAGGATACTCAGTCCATTTTTCGCCTGGCGAAGACGGATTTCAAGCTCAGGAATTAATGCCTTGGTATTAAGAAGCAGGGAGAGGGCCTGTTGAACATCCAGGTTAGTGGTTATTCCACCTTCAAATTGGGCTCGGGTTATATCAAGCCCCCTTTGCTGGATAATGACATTGGATCTGGCGTACGCGAGACGCTGCTTAATGGTTTGAATCACCATGTAGGTCGTGGCCACCTCTGAGGTCAGCATAACGAGCAAATCATCATAACTTGCAAGGCTTGCAGAAAGGTCAGCATCGGCAGACTCAATGCTCCTGCGGAACTTTCCCCAGAAATCCATTTCCCATGCCGCACTGAATCCAACACCACCCACACTTGCGCCGGTGTCCATGTCAGGGAAGTAGGAATAGGGAGGTGTATTTTTACTTCCCTTTGACACCGTATATCCTCCGGATACAGACTGGGACTGTGGATACTGATTGCCAACAGCGATTCCAAGCACGGCGCGTGCCTCTAAAATTCTGAGTCCGGATATTTGCAGGGACAAATTCTGCTGCACCGCCTTATCAATAAGTGTGTTTAATGCCGGGTCATTAAACAGTTCCCACCACTGACTGTAATCGGCGGATTCATTGCCCACTGAAGGGTCCTCTGCATCTGACCATTCTTCAGATATCCGGGCATCAGGGGTTTTAAAATCAGGTCCCAGTGTCGTGCATGAGATTGGGGAAAACACCAATAAAAGAAGCAGAAAATACAATAGGTTTTTTACCATAATTGAGCCTGTTCAATAGTTATATTTTTTAGAAAACTTCTATAAATCGAGTTGGGCTATGCCTGATGCAGAATTTCATACATATAACATATATTGTCAAGGGAAAAGTGATTGTTGGGCAGATGTAAATTTCCGGTGCTTAGCTGCGTCAGAAATGCTGGATAAATGCGGGCTTCCCATGACTTCCCTCAATAAACCCCTGTATCATAATTGAAGCGTTAAGGATGCATTTATTGTTTTCAAAGGGCGCGGGGGAGGGTTAAATTTTTCAGATATTGGATTTATTGAAAAAAATGATTATTATATGGATTCTGGTGGTATGGATAACCAGAATTATCAATGAAAGGAAATAGTATGTTTGCCGAGACAATCGAAAAATATCCATTTGAAACAGGAGTTTACAGACCTCCCAGTGAAGGGGGAAGCAATTCCCTCCTCATACGGGTCACACGGAATTGTCCCTGGAATAAATGCGGGTTCTGCAGCATGTACAAGGAAGAAAAATTTTCCCTGAGGTCAGTTGAGGAGATCAAGCAGGATTTAGATTCTATTGCTGCCATTTGTGAACGACTGACATCGATTTCAAACAAACTCGGGCACGGCGGGAGGGTCACCCGGGAGGCGGTCTTAAAATTGATGGAAGAGGCGCCTTCCCTCAGCAACAGCCATGGGTTTGTCATGGTCATGAACTGGCTTGGTTCCGGCGGGAGAACAGCTTTCCTGCAGGATGCCAACAGTTTGATCATGAAAACAGACAAGCTGGTGGAGGTGCTGACATATCTGAGAAAAACATTTCCCAGCCTGGAAAGGGTGACCACCTATGCAAGATCCAAATCACTTGCAAGAAAAGGGCAGGGGGAGCTGAAAGACATCAGGGAAGCAGGACTGGACAGGCTTCACGTGGGCCTGGAAACCGGTGATGATGCGCTTCTTGCAAAGATTAAAAAGGGGGTCACAAGTGAAGAGCAAATCATCGGGGGTAAAAAGGCCATGGCCGCCGGATTTCAGCTTTCCGAATACTGGATGCCCGGGCTTGGTGGAAAAAAGATGTGGAAACAGCATGCCATAAACACGGCCCGGGTCATGAGCGAAATAGATCCCGACTATATCCGGTCAAGGCCGTTTTACCCGGCACCCGGAACCCCCCTCTTTGATGAGACCGAAAGGGGAGAACTGGTGTTGTTAACCCCGCTTGAAGTGCTCGAAGAATTAAAAGTGATGATAGCGGGCCTTGATTTCACCGCAAAGGTTTGTTTCGATCACGCAGGCAACTACTGGCAGAACAAGAGCGGCGGTAAACTGTTGAGTCTTGATTATGAAGGGTATCAGTTTCCTGAGAAAAAAGAGAGGGTCCTTGGACTGATCGACCTGGGCATAGACGCATACAGTTCATGATATGGCATGGGGCGTACCTTTATGGCCGGGAGCCTTAAAACAGAATTGGTTCAACATGCAGTAAAACCTCCTGAAATAAAATTTCAGAGCACTTGCTAATAAAAATTGCCTTTCTCGCCCTGTGATCAAGAGAACGTAATTGACCTGCCATTATGACGCCCACCACTTTTTCAGTGTCTGGAATTGGTACATAAAAAGGATTTCTGCGTTTAGTGGTGCTTATGGGACAAACAAAAGCAAACCCCATCTTTCTGTTAAAGGATGTGTGGCTTAAGACCAGCGATGGTTTGCTCCCCATTTGTTCATGACCGGCTTGTGGGTCAAAATTGAGTCGAATAAAGTCTCCACGTTTGGGAATGTAGTCTACCAAATTTCGTCTCCTTCAGGTTTGCCCCATGATATTTCTTTTCCCGGTTCTTCTACTTTGGCCAATAATTCTTTAAGGGAATATTTTTTAGCCGAACGCACTGGTTTTAAAATCAGTTTCCCATTTTCAATAGCACAACTTACTTTATCTTTGGGCCTCAATTGAAGTGCCGCTGAAATATGTTTGGGAAGCCTTATCCCAAGAGAATTACCCCATTTCCCAATTTTCAACTCAATATTGTTTTGCATCGTCATGCCTCCTGAATGATAGATATACAATGTATATCCAAAAAGATTGAATGTCAACCCTAAAAGTGATAGGACTTCTTTGAGAATTTGTCATATCCATTACAAAAAGGATGGCAGATTTTTCTTGACATGTCACCTTTGATGAATTACTTTCTGGCTATATGAGGAAAACTCTATGAAAGATTTTATTAAAGTTTCAAAAGCTGTCTCAGACCCGAACCGGGTTAAAATTCTAAAAATGCTTCAGCATAAAACAATGTGTGTGTGTGAGCTTAAGACAGCTCTCGGTGTGGCCCAGCCGACTGTATCAAAACATTTAAAAATACTTGAAGAGGCAGGGTTTGTTCAATACAGCAAAGAAGATAAATGGGTTAATTATTACCTTGCCGACGGCAAAAGCAGCCCATATACGGCAAACCTTCTGGGGAATTTAAAACACTGGCTGGAAAATGACCCGGACATCACAAGCCTGATTAAAAAGCTGCCTTTTATTCGGCGTGAAGACATCTGCAGCAGTTAGGAGCAATATTTTTTTAGGGTTTATATATAGACAGAGAGTAATATGTGAATATTTATACCTTGATGAATAAAACAATTAAAAGGCCATTTTCATGGAGTCAATAGAGGATAAAGAACAACATTTATTTAAAAATTCACTGAATCCGAAAAACTCAAAGTCAGGTTTAATTCTGTATCCCCTCATTGGGATAATGGGGATGGCGGTCTGGTTTTTTATCTACAAACGTCTTTCGGTTTTTTCTTCATGGGTGACCTATGACGTGTTCAGGCTGCCCAGGGGGTCCCATGTGGGTGAATCCATCTGGTTTTTCTTATATGACTTGCCCAAAGTCATGATGCTTCTTGTTCTGGTTATTTTCGGTGTGGGCATCATCCGAAGTTTTTTTACACCTGAAAAAACAAGGGCGATCCTGTCCGGCAAAACCCAGTTTGCCGGGAATATCCTGGCCGCCTTGCTGGGGGT
>JAUXCK010000164.1 GCA_030618925.1 Desulfobacteraceae bacterium | reverse complement strand
TCATGCTGATCCAGGTGATATTCAGAGTGATTTTTAAACCTTCGAGCAATGGGCCGGCTGTGAATGTCCCGTCCTCCAGGGTAAATAAATATTGGGGAACTCTATACCATTGCCAGAAATATCCCTGTTCCGAGGCTCCTCGAATAATAACATAAATGATACCTGCCATCACCAGAAGATAAGCAACGATATCTTTTATGGGGATTTTTGAGACGGAGAAAAACCTCTTTTCAGAAAAGGTGGCACCAATTTTCGCGCTCTGTGGTGTGCCATTATCCATTATCATCTCCTTTGGAATTCAAAAGCAGCCATTCAAGTATCCCTCTCTTTAGCAGGTATCTCAATGATTAGTACCAGGCGAATGCGGTACATTACTGATTTTTAGTATATATGCCCTTCAAATGAAACCATTTATACAGAAGGTTAGAAAAAAACTAAATATTCACCTCGCCTGCCTTACGTTCAATTTTAACCTCCACAGATTTTAAAAGAGGAAATCCGTCAATAGGATCGTTTCGATCATCGTGGGTAATCAGATTGACATTACTTTCCCTCCAGCCGTGTGTAATCTGTGTTACCCCGGGCAGGATATTGGAACTGTGAACAACCTTAACTAAAATATCCACAGACCCGACAATTGAAGTGACAGTCACCATATCCCCCGTCTTAACATCGAGTTTCTCAGCATCACAGGGATGAATTTCTATTTCCGGATGAGGAATGGCTGTCAGGCAACGTTTGAAATTACGATTCCTGCCGTGGGTATAAAACACCTTCCTGGCACCCGTTACCAGGACATAGGGATATTCAGGGTTGGGCTCACTCATGTATGTCGGCGGAATATATTCAGGAAGATAGGAATATCCATACTCTTTCAGATAACTTGAAACGAACTCAAATTTGCCTGACGGCGTTGGCAGTTTTTCCTCTGTATATTTATGAAAACGCCTTGGTTTATACTCATATCCCCCAGGGTGGTCTAATAATTTTTCAATGGTAATTCCACTATCTTTCAGAATCCATTTATTCAAAGCTTCTTGATCTTTCCAGGGGAAATACTCTTCGACCCCCATCCTGGCGGCAAGTTTTTTCCAGAAAATATATTCATTATCACAGTCGGGAAATGTCACAATTTCCGACGAAAGACCAATGATCTGATGGATAGGATGGACGTGGAGTTCCGACTGCTCCAGATAAGTTGCCCCCGGTAATATGTAATCGGCCAACTCAGCGGTTTCGGTCATAAAAATTTCCCGGACCACAAAAAGATCCAGGGCCTTAAGGGCCTTGATAACCTTGGGGGTATTCGGGTTAGTCAGTGCCGGATTAGCTCCCCCCAGTATCATCCCCTTGAGCGGATACGGTTTTTCGCTCAGAATTGTATCCATGACAGTCATGGTATGGCATTCTTTTCGAAAATCGTACAATACAGGATACTTTTCCGCTCCAATAGGATCCAGGTGACGCAGGGGTTTTTCTTCGTACAGGGCCAGATCTTTCAGGTCCGGCCTCTCCGATGTAAAGTTTCCGCCCTCTTCATCCAGGTTTCCCAGAAGGCCGTCAAGGCAGGCAATTGCCCGAATATTGTTGATTCCATTTTCATGGTGCTCCAGACCATTTCCCGCGTAAATGCACACTTTAGGTCGACAGCTTCCTATCAGCCTTGCAATATGCACAACCGTTCCAGCCGGAATTCCGGTCTCCTTTTCCACGCGTTCCGGAGTAAACCCCTTTACATAGTGGGCATATGCACCATACCCATGACTATATTTTTCTATAAACGTATGGCATACAGTATTGTCTTCAATCAGTTGTCGCGCAATACCAAGTGCCAGGGCACCGTCAGTGCCGGGCAGAATCTGCACGAATTCATCAGCCTGGCGGGCTATGGCTGAAAGTCTGACATCAATAACGATAAGTTTCCCGCCCTTTTGCCTTCCTTCCAGGATGGTTTGAGTCAGATTCGGTTGAGAATAGGGTGGATTACTTCCCCAGATGACGGCACAGTCGGAGTTGATAAAATCCTGTGTCGCCCAGTCTCCTGTCACCAGGCCATAGCCGATCCACCTCCCCACAAAGCATTGGGAGTCATTGGAAAAGTAGTTGGGAGAGCCGATGGCATGGATAAACCGGCGGGACAACTGCTCCTGGGTCAAAAAACCCAGCGCCTCTCCTTTCCAGACGCTCATGGCACGGTTCCCCCATGTCGCCTGGATCTTCTTAATTTTTTCGGCGATCTCGTCATAGGCCTGGTCAAGATCAATCTCTTCCCATTTGTTGCCGACCCTCTTTAAAGGTTTCAAAATTCGGTCCGGCGCATTGACCTGATCCACTCCCAGTCGTCCTTTTACACATAACCGCCCGTGGTTCCATTTGTGCTCTTTGAGTCCCGTAATTTCAACGATACGGCCATTTTCTACATAGACATTGATTCCACAACGGTTATCGCACATCCTGCACATTGACGTGTAATGTTCTTTTTTCCCGGTCGATCCCGCCATGGTTTTTCCTGATTCTTATAAATTTTTACTTAATTTCTTTTGATAAATTCTCAACAAACCGCTGAAATATCTCACGGTTATCCCTGTATAAATTCTGAGAATTTGTGTACTGCAGGGCCCCTGAAATACAGAATGAGACACAGTTTGGTTCACCTTCGCACAGATTGCATTTTCGACTGACCAGATTTACCTTATCAAAATGAATATTTCCAAAAGGACATGCCAGGATGCACATCTTGCATCCTGCACAACGTTCACTGTCAATCTCTATGGCACCGGTTGTTTCATTTCTGGTTATTGCAGCTGCCGGACAGATCTCCAGGCACCAGGCATTATCACAGTGCATGCAGGTTTGTGGAAGACAAATTTTAACATCATCATAGTATTCAACCCGAATGTTGGAATCTTCCCTTCTAAAATCTCCGGTCTGCTGAAATGAGCATGCATATTCACAATTACGGCAGACTACACATTTTGTTACATCCATTGTTATGAAACGCATGGGTCCTTCCCTACGATATTTCCATTCGACTACTATTTAACAAATCCTCGCTGATGCTGCGCTATATTCCGGGCCAATATTGCTTTCAGCATCTCCGGTTCTCCCTGGAGTCGAACTTTTTCACGGATCATTGGTCGCAGCATACCGAGTGTCGATATGAGATCGGAGCCACCTGCACAGGTTGCACCGATCGGCACACCCTCTCTCAATACGATCTTGAGATACTGGTCTTGCGGAAGACTTTCATCTATCCAGCTCTCACTCCCTTCCACATCCATGAATTGACCCATTGAGGCAACGGTGATGCCGAACATCTGGGTCACATTCATGTTCAGACTTCCTCTATAACAGCTTTTTCCCTGAGCCATGCAGGTACCAGCGATACTGCCGGTTTCAACAGCAGTGGGCCAAAGCGCATGGACAACGGGATCTCCTCCAAAGGTGGAAGGGACTTGAGCCACATCCCCTGCCGCATAAATCCCCGGCAGAGTTGTTTGCATCTGTTTATCAACTACTATTCCGGCATCTATTCTGATCCCGGTGCCCGCTGCAAAATCGATATTGGGTCGAACACCGGTACCCACAATGATAAAATCCGACGTCAGACTGTCCCCATCCTTAAAATGAAGTACAAACTCCCCATCATTGGTTCGTTCTACTTTTTGGCAGAGTGTATCCACACGAAGATCAACTCCTGATTTTTTCATCCGGCCAGCCAGAAGGGCAGCTGCATGATCATCCAAAACCCTGGGCAAAACCCGTGGCATCAGTTCGATAACAGAGACATTAAGTCCTTTAAAAACGGCAGCCCATGCACCCTGTACCGACACAAAACCTGAACCGAGAACCACTACACGTTTACCCTGCTTAAAATACGGAGCCAGATTACAAACATCTGCCACGGTCCAGAGGTGATAAATCCCCTTGCCTGACAGTCCGGGAATGGGTGGTTTTACCGGAGAAGATCCGGTGGCAATGAGCAGCTTGTCATAGGACAGCCGGGTTCCGTTTTCCAGAAGGACAGCCTGTTGTTCCGGCAGCAGTTCAACAACTTTTCCTTTTACACATTTGGCATCCAGTCGGGCATAATAGTCTTTGTCCCGAATAAACAGGTTTTTGTAAGGGACTTTCCCCCGCAGATAATAGGGCAGCAATACTTTGGAATAGGGCCTTTCCTCCTCTTTCGTAATGATAGTGACGGAAGAGGATCGGTCTTTTTTCCGAAAGGCTTCCAAAGCACTTAATCCTGCAGCACTATTACCGATTATAACAATTTGCATTTTTTTATTTTTACCTGCTATGGGACCGGATTCTTGGGATAATATTCATTATAGAATTGCCGGGCATCATAGGCCAGAAGAATATTTTCTTGCGGTGTATCATAGGGAATATCGCAGCCCGGAGAAAGTATAAAACCATCTGTACCCCCGGCTGCCAGGCTGATCAGAGCATCTTCACGTGGCGAAATCAGCCCCAGGCTTAAAGCCAGCGTAAGTTTCAGATTGCCGCCAAAGCCTTTTTTATATTTACGGGCAAGATCCCGGATAAAATTCAAATTCATCTGTTCATCGACGGCAAATCCATGGGTTCCTATCAGGCAGACTTCTTCAGCGACCTTCGTGCAGTCACCACAGATGAAAAATGAAGAGACACGCCTGGCCCCATGGATGACGTCAATTGCATCCCTGCAGTAGGGGGTTACAAACTCCCGAAAGGTTCCTGGTTTGATCTGGGAAGCAACCGGATCAACCAGGGCAATGATATCACAACCCATTTCAATGTAGTATTTTGCAGCAACGGACATGACCTCACCGGCATATTTAATGACGGCATGGGCATACTCTTTATTCTTTATAAGAGAAGTAAAAATCCTGGTACCGGCCAGGTGGGACCCCAGAGTTAGAGGACCGGTAACCAGGCCCACCATGGCACAGTCCAGCTCCTCCAGCTGAGGTTTGGCTATCTTTGCAGCCTCGAACATGACGGGCCAGCGGCCGCTGTCCCGTGAGGGCATCTCCATACCCAGCTCATCGGGTGTCCGGTCTTTGCATGGATGGCCCATGACCGAGGGGACATTGTCCTCCCAATAGGTCAGTTCACATCCAACCGACTCCGCTTCGAGGGACAAATCGAAAGATAAAGGAATCCCATCGGCATGGTAACGGCGGGCACCTTCAACAATGCCACAGGCCATTAATTCCGGACTGCGATAGTATGCGTCGGCCTTTTCTTTGATCAGAAAGGCGCAGTTAACTCCGGCATACGGCAACCAGGGGGCGATCTCTGTGGATTTGCCCATAGTAGCGTCAAGTAACATTTGTTTTGCCATAATTTTGGTCCTTTCTGATTACCACAACACTGCTTCACACGTGCTTGTGGGTGAATTTTAAAATTACTTTTTTTCTACCATGCGATACCGGCATCCAACCATCCGGCACGAATTGCATTTATTTGTTTCTTTACTCTTTAAGACTGTTTTAGTCAGCATCAGAAAAAAAGAAATCGATTTTGTCGGCAACATAATAGCAGATGAATTCAAAAATACACCCACAGATTCATTATCAGCTATTTGAAACAGCAACTGTTGCTGTTCTAGAGGATAACCCTCTAATCCGGGAGCAAAACGGAACCCCTTTGTCAGTCCAGACAGATTACCGTCCTGAACGATCACCGCGCAAATTTTTTCACCCAGAAGATCCAGCATACCGGTGCCAACAGCATCGAGAAGGGTCGACTCGTATATTTTACCCTCCTTTGCCAGTTGTCGGCACTGTTTTTCAAGTTTATCCCCAAGAGTTCCGATGGCTGTCGCTACAAGGCGTACACCAGAGTCTGCGAAACAATCAGGAATACTCAGCTCCAGACCTTTGCCAAGAATCACTGATTCACCGGGTTTCATATCAGAAACAGAGCACAGCGTATAGGTCCCTTTAGGGGTAACCAGGCTGGACACTTCATCAATACCACGACGAATTCGATCGATTGTCTTTTTATCGGCAATGTAATTATTTCCCCCGAAATAACGGGCCACCGATTCTACTGATACATCTGATTTGACGGATGAAAGTCCAGGGATCTGTTTCGCAGTCATTGCTGCGTCGTGCGGATATGCCGAGGGCAAAGAGCGGCATGGAAAGGATTGGGTTGGTGTACTGACTGCCATAATTTTACCAGTCCCCATGAAATACATTCACAACGATGACACCGTTTCTCCGTTATGAAAGGATAGCTGCGTACCCCGAATTTGTAGGAGCCTGCCTGCAGGCGATTTGCGAGGAACAGTCAACTATTCGATCGCTTGCAGGCAAGCTCCTACAAGAGCTCTGAACCGAGACTTTAGGATAAAAGGGTGCTAAAGGCTTGCTGATCCCACCTGAGCATTAATTTTTTTACCTAGTTTATGCCCCTCTTCCAAGGCAATATTGCCCTGTTC
>JAUXCK010000128.1 GCA_030618925.1 Desulfobacteraceae bacterium | reverse complement strand
GCAAGCCGGAAGGCAAGATCATGATAATGATTGCGCCCAAAACACAGGGCAAACCGGTCCCCCTTTTCAAGGGGAGACGTTTGAATCAAGGCGGCCGCTCTTTTGGCCAGGGATAAAAATTCACCCCGGCTGACTGCGGTCTGCAGCATATTTTTGTTCTTATCAAAGGAGATATAGAACAGGAAGGGTTCCAGCGGGCTTTGAAATGCCGAAAGATAGGCGGATAAATTTGAATTCGTTTTCACCAGAAATTCTCCGTCCTCAGTTTTGACACCGGAGCCTCACCAATTAAACGACATTCAAGCAATTTTCAAGCTTTTAGAAAAGAGACAGCGCGTTTTTCTGCATGATGTCAAAATCTGTTTCTGTCAGCCCGGCACCGCGTGTAATTTTCTTTGCCAGGGACGCATCGATCAGATCCCCGACGGTATGGGCGTCTGAATTGATTACAAGTTTTACTCCGGTTTTTTGAGCAAGCCGGGCAATATGGCCATTGGCCAGGCAATGCCCCTTCCGAGCGGTAATTTCCAGCAATATACCTTTTTCCCTGGCCATAAGCGCTTCATCTTCAGTGATAAGACCGGGATGGGCAAGAAGATCAATACCGGCTTCAATGCCTGCCTTATTTGTGCCGGGTGCGATGGGCTCGACAAGTGACTCTCCATGCACTGACACTATTTTTGCGCCCAGGTCCCGGGCCCTGGCAACTGTTTTCCCGATGAGGGAAGGCGGCACATGGGTGATTTCGATACCCGGCAGGATATTAATGTCTAAAACCTGATTTAATTCATCTGCGATCAAGACAACCCGTGGAATGATAAAATCAATATTGGAGAGGTCTCCATGATCCGTAAATCCGATTCCCGTCAGGCCGATCTTTTCTGCCCGCCGGACAAGCTCAGATGGGACCAAATCCCCATCACTGAAAATTGTATGTGTGTGTAAATCAATCATTAAACTTTGTATTTCCCAAAAGCATCAGGGTTTAGTTTTGACAGGTATTCAGCCCATTTTTTCCCTTCATCCGTTTTATCCGCCATCTCGGGGATCTTATCACTGCTTTTAAATTTGCCGAAAACCGCATCATCAACAAAAATCGGTGCTTTAAAGCGGAGGGCGATGGCAATTGCATCGCTCGGACGGGCATCCATATTGAATTCTTTTTCTTTGGACAGGAAATAAATTTTAGCGTAAAATGTATTGTCCTTTAAATCGCATACTTCTACCTTTGCCACGTTAATGTCAACGATTTCCATGAAATTTTTAAAAAGATCGTGGGTCATGGGACGATCAAAATTGATATCTTGCAGCACTGACGCAATAGAGGTTGCCTCGAGCAGTCCTATCCATATGGGAAGCGCCTGATCATTTTCAGTGGATTTTAGAACCAGAATGGGTGTGTTTGTGGCCTCGTCAAGGGTCAGGCCGGCGATACTGACTTCATGCAGCATAATAGTTTTCTCCTTTTTTACCAAAGGGCGATGTCTGTATCTCCAATGGTTTCCCCAGGAGGGAATGCGAAAAAGCCTTTTCAATTTTAATGGTCAATAATGTCCCAACCGCCATATGGGCAGGGGATGCTGCGCCATTGGATGCTTCGGCATCCAATGGCGGGGATTGATGCCAGGTGAAGTTAACTATTTTATTGGTTGACGTGCGACCTGTCCACTGCTGGTGTTCATCGCCATCTGATGTGTCTGTACTTTCCTGTTTTTTGCTGATGCCCTCAACAAGGACCAATTCAGTCGCCCCGATAAGCGCCTGATTTTGTTTTTTGGTCATTTGTTCCTGCAGGTTCAGGAGGGTTTGCAGCCGTTCTTTTTTTTCAGCCGTGTTTATTTTCTCCCTGAATCTGGATGCGGGTACGCCCGGCCGGTCTGAATAGGCGAAGGCAAAAAGCCCGTCAAACTCAACGGCGCGGATTAAATCAAGCGTATCTTGAAAGTCTGATTGTGTCTCACCTGGAAACCCGACGATCATATCAGAAGTGATCGCGATATCAGGGCAGGCGTCTCTCAGCGCTGCCACTTTTTCCTGATAAATTTCCCGTGTGTAGTTCCGGTTCATTTTTTTGAGTACCCGGTTTGATCCGGATTGAACGGGCAAATGAATATGATGACACAATTTGTCAAGGTGTCTGAATGAATCGATTAACGCCTGAGACAGGTCCTTTGGGTGCGAGGTGGTAAACCGGATTCGCCAGAGGTTGTCAATGGCGTTTACCTTTGACAGCAGCTCCGGGAAAGAACAAAATGCTTCTTTTTGTCCGTAGCTGTTGACGTTCTGGCCGAGAAGGGTGACCTCCCTCAGGCCTATGACGGTAAGATTCTCTATTTCTTCAACAATTTGATCCGGTAGGCGGCTGGTTTCACGGCCCCGTACATGGGGGACCACACAATAGGTACAAAAATTGTCGCACCCCTGCATAATGGTCACAAAATCCGACGTGTTGATTTCCTGAAACCGAATAGAATCCAGGTCATTGTCGGTGGCAACGTCAATGTCGACAATCCGGCATCTTTTTTTTTCAATCCTTTCAACCTGCCGGGCGAGACGGCCGATGGCGTGTGTCCCAAAAACAATATCAACAAAAGGCATCCGCTTTAAAATATTTTTGCCCTCCTGCTGTGCAACACAGCCACCCACGCCGACCATGAGCGCCGGCTTCTTTTTTTTCAGAGAGGCAAGACGCCCTAAAAAACTGAAGGCTTTTTGCTCGGCCTTTTCGCGAACAGAGCAGGTGTTGAGAACAATCAAATCAGCATTTTCGATAAATGGCGTTTTTTCATACCCAATGGCGGTTAATTCAGATACGATTTGTCTGGAATCATAGACATTCATCTGGCATCCGAGGGTGTTGACATATACATATTTAGGTTTCATAAACTTCAATCAAGATGTCTTTTTTAAGCGCATTTAAAACCACTTTGGCTTCATCGGTGCATCCAGGGGCAATCCTCAGGAGGATAAGGCCGGCTGCCGGATCGATGGTGGTGATGGTTGCGATACCGTCGTAAGCCTCGAAAATGAATTTTAAAAAAGCAATTTCCCTGCGATCAATCCGAAAATACAATTTGGTTGTTTTCAACTGGCTCCATGTATCATTTAATTGGTGTCATTGCACACCAATGCGATTTAAATCCAAAGGCCCGCAGATTATTGGAATGCGCCGGGCGTCAAAAAACGGCTGCCTGCAGAAGGTGAGGGTGACCCGCGCTTTACCCATAATAATGATTTTCATCATAAGTTGTCAACCGTTTATAGGGGCGTAAAAATAGTTGTTGTTCGAAATCCATAAATGGGATAATGCCGTCCCATGGAAAAGAACTGGAAAATTCTGGAACCAGATGCCCGGACTGTGAACGAGATCCGGCGGTCCCTGAAATGCAGCCCCATCATCGCAACCCTCCTGGCAAATCGTCACATCGCGTCCGGCAAAGAGATTTCAGCCTTTTTTTCCAATACCTTTACCACCATTCGGCCGCCATTTTGTTTAAAAGACATGGCGGCGGCAATCGATCGAATCTGCAGGGCCATCAAGGTAGGGGAAAAAATATTAATTTTCGGCGACTATGATGTTGATGGGATAACAGCCACAGTTCTTCTGTATCAATTCTTAACAGATGCCGGTGCTGCGGTTACCCCCTATATACCCCATCGTATAAGTGAAGGGTATAGCCTCCAGTCACGGCATATTACCGAAAAGATGATTCCCGGAGACATCGATTTGATTATAACGGTGGACTGCGGATCCAGCGGTCATGATGCAATAGAATCGGCGAAGGCTGCGGGGATTGACGTGATTATTACGGATCACCATGCAATTTCCGGAGACCTTCCCCGGGCCGTGGCGGTTATTAATCCCAAACGCCCCGACTGTTCATCCGGGCTGGCAGATCTGGCGGGTGTGGGCGTGGCTTTTTACCTGGTGATGGCGCTTCGAAAACAATTGCGTGATGACCACCACTGGAAAAATCGGCCGGAACCCAACTTGAGGCAGTATTGTGATCTGGTGGCTTTGGGGACAATTGCCGACGTTGTGCCCCTCTGGGATGAAAACCGGATTTTTGTCACGCATGGACTTGACGTGATGAGGGCCGGGAACCGGGTTGGTATTAACGCACTGGTCAAGGCCAGCGGCCTTGACAGGGCGTTTATCGATTCAGAGGATATCGCCTTCAGGCTTGCCCCCCGGTTGAATGCCGCCGGAAGGCTGAGCCATGCCGACATGGGGGTGTCGCTGTTAACGGCCGGTGATGAGGATGCTGCAGATCAAATCGCCGGGGACCTGTGCAAAAAAAACTTTACGCGGCAGCTGATTGAGAAAGAGATGCTGACGGATATCGACAGATATGTAAACGACCATCCCGAGTTTCTGCAGAAAAGGTCTATTGTCTTGGCCCACCCGGGGTGGCACATCGGTCTTCTGGGAATTATCGCATCCAGGATGACCGAGCGCTATGTCAAACCCGTGGTGCTTTTTTCAAAACAGAGCGGTGTGAGCAGAGGGTCTGCCAGGAGCATCCCCGGATTCGATCTGTATCAGGGGCTTGAGCGCTGCTCAAATACGCTTGAGGCATTTGGCGGTCACCCCATGGCCGCCGGACTTTCCATTAAAACCGGTGTAATCGATCAATTTCAGAAGATTTTTGAAAAAACGGTAAGGGATTTTTCTTCAGGGGATGGTTTGCCCCAGACCCTTTCCATCGATTTTGAACTCGATTTTCATCATATTACAGATCGGTTCATTGACGACATGACACGGCTGCAGCCATATGGTGCAGGTAACCGCGAACCGCTTTTTCTTGCCAGAGATGTCAAGGTTTTTTATTCTGCCAGAATAGGGAAAGACAAATGTCACAAGCGCATGCGGGTGGGCCAATTGAGTGAAAAGGCGGTTAATGCAATCCAGTTTAACGTTTCTCCTGAACATTTCGAAGCAGATGCATTCGATTGCATGATATTTCATTTGCGCTGGAATCATTACAAGGGGAGAAAAACAGCCCAGATTATTGTTAAAGAGGTGGAGATACCGGCACGCTGACAAAGGCTCCCCAATATCCACGCACATTGGGCCGGCAGAGGCGTTTTTTCTTGACAAGATTAAATAATTCATTAAAATTACAATGTTTTAGTGTTTAAGAAATTATTTAAGAAGTTATTTAAGAAGGACTGTTTGCAAATCAAGCAATCATCTATATAAGGAGGAAAAAATGGCGGAATTAAAAGAATGTGTGTTTATTGACGGAATTCGTACGCCCAATGCAAGGGCACATGCGGAAAAAGGCTGGCTCCGGGAAACCCGGCCGGATGAATTGTTGACGACAATTTATACGGCATTGTTCGAAAGAAACAATAAAATAAAACCAGAGGATGTGGATCTTTTGATTGTTGGTGCTGCCAACCTGTCCGGGATGCAGAATGATATTGCCCGTCTGGCATGGCTGGCGTCAGGGCTGCCCGAGAGTGTGCCTTCCCAGAGCGTTTCAAATCAGTGCCCGTCCGGCATGTCGGCCGCAATGGATGGGGCAAGATCGATTATGACGGGCGAAAACGACATTGTGATCGCTGCCGGGGCCGAGGATATGGAAAAGGTCGGTATGGGCGCCAATATTGATTTTCCCCCCCGGTTTTTTGAACGATACAGCCCGTTTGAAATTCCCATGGGCAACACCGCCGAGAAGGTGGCTGAACAATACGACGTCTCCATGGAGGACATGAATAATTTTGCCATTCATTCCCACATGAATGCCAAGGCGGCAAGGGATGACGGGAAGTTTAAAAATGAAATTATTCCGGTCATGGGAAAAGAGGAAGATGGGACGGAATTTCTGGTGGACAGGGACCAGTGGATCAGGGATATCCTTGATCCGGAAAAAATGAAAGCCATGAAAACCCCCTTTAAGGAAGACGGCAGGGTGACCGCAGCCACCTCATCCCCTCTCACAGCCGGTGCCGCAGCCCTTTTGATGGTGAGCCGGGAAAAGGCAGATGAGCTGGGTCTCTCTTACAGTTATAAATACAGTTTTGGCGTACAGGCCGGAAACGACCCCACCGTCATGGGAATGGGGCCTCTTTTTTCGGTTAAAAAACTGTTTGAAAAAACCGGTCTCACAGCAGACGACATCGGTCCGATAGAGATCAACGAGGCGTTTGCCAGCCAGTCACTTGCCTGTATCCGGGAGCTGGGTCTTGACAATGACAATGCACCGTTTAAAAGGGTCAATGTATGGGGCGGCGCCATGGCGCTGGGGCATCCTCTGGGCCAATCCGGGGCAAGGATCATGGTCACCCTTTTGAACATATTAAAGACTGATTTTCCAGATGCCAGATACGGCATGGCCACCCTTTGCGGTGGGTTTGGAAATTCCAATGCCGTATTGATTGAAAAGGTCGCATAAGTATTTGTTTGGAAAACTGTTTTTGACCTGCCCGGCAGCCAGGAAACTCCTGATGCCGGGTATTTTTTTAGGAGGAAAAATATGGAAAGCAGACCCTGGCAGCGGCATTATGATTACAATGTGCCAACCACGATTCGTTATCCCCGCATCCTGGCCCACCACTTGCTTCAGATACCGACCAGTTCTTTTCCGGACAAAGCTGCCCTGAATTTTTATGGAACAGAGACAAGCTTTTATACGCTCCGGACACAAATACTGCGGATGGCCAATGCCCTGGGAGAACTGGGGGTTCAAAAAGGCGATCGGATCGGCATTCATCTTCCCAACTGCCCCCAGTATGTGATCTCCTATTATGCGGCTCTTTTCCTGGGCGGGATCGTTGTAAACCTCAATCCCATGTACACCGCGGAAGAACTCAAGGCCCTGACGGACAATACCGGTGTAACGACCCTTATCACATTTGATATGGTTCTGCCGTTCATCAGATCTTTGTGCCAGGAGAAAGAGATCCCCCGGGTTGTTGTGACAAAGGTTGAAGATTTTATTGACGGAATGCCCCGGAGTACGCCGGAACAACTTGAACTGGAAGAGGGCTGGCACCATTTTTCACTGCTTCTGGACAATTGTTCCAACACAAAGATTCCGAGGGTCCATGTGCTTCCCGAGGACCCTGCCCTGATTCAGTTCACCGGCGGCACCACAGGGCTTCCAAAGGGGGCTGTGCTGACCCATGCAAATCTTGTGGCGGCCACCATGCAGGCATCTCTCTGGGGGGCTTCGGTCACCGGAAATGACCCCCCTGAAAGGCGGGCCGTGTTTGCAGCCCTGCCTTTTTTTCATGTATACGGCACAATTGTGGTGTTAAACTGGTCCATCTTCAATTGCGCCACCCAGATTCTAATTCCCCGCCCGTTTGACATTGATGAAATGATGGGGATATTGGGAAATTGTAAAAAGATTTCTTTTTTTCCGGCCGTACCCACCATGATCAATGCCGTGATTAACCACCCCAAAGCGGAAGAGATGGAGCTCGGCAAAAAGGTAAGCCTGTTCAACAGCGGAGGCGGGCCCATGCCTGTAGAGCTCATCGACCAGGCCAGGGACATGG
>JAUXCK010000132.1 GCA_030618925.1 Desulfobacteraceae bacterium | reverse complement strand
TCAAGGATTTGTCTTCCTAAGACCGCTTGGCCTCCGACTTGGGTGAAGGAGAAACTTCCAGGCGCGGAAGGCAAGGATATTCGCGGCAAGGTATTAAAGGGGGATGGCCCGGAAACCCCATGGAAGTGGTCTCGTGAAGGGATGTATTATACGAAAATATCGGGAAACAAGGTGGTGTGCGGTACCTGTCCCCACCGCTGCGTGCTGTCGCCGGGAGATCGCAGTGTCTGTCGGTCCAGGGTCAACATAAATGGGAGACTTTACAGCCTGGCCTATGGAAATCCCTGTGCGGTAAACATGGACCCCATTGAGAAAAAACCACTTTACCATTTTATGCCCCGCACGACCGCTTTTTCCATAGCAACCACAGGATGTAATTTTCGTTGCCTCAACTGCCAGAACTGGGAGATTTCGCAGGCCAGACCTCATGAGGTCCGGCATATGACGCTTTTCCCCAAAAGTGTTGTGAAGGCGGCAGAAGAGAGGGGCGCCACTTCCATCGCCTATACGTATTCCGAGGCGGTCACTTTTTATGAATACATGCTGGATACTGCCCGCCTGGCACGGGCCAAAGGGTTACACAACCTTTTGATTTCAAACGGCTATATCAATAAAGAGCCACTGCTTGAGTTGTGCAAGGTATTGGATGGGGCAAATGTGAACCTGAAAGCACACAATGATGCGGTCTACCGGAAATTAAACGGCGGCCGGCTGGCGCCGGTCCTGGGCACATTCAAAACCCTGCATGACCAAAATGTTCATTTTGAGATCACAAATCTGGTTGTGCCGGGGTACACGGATGATGTGGAAATGGTTCTGCGAATGTGTGACTGGATTCTTAAGACCCTTGGGCCGGATTACCCGTTGCATTTTTTACGGTTTTCCCCCAGGTACAAGCTGGATCGACTTCCGCCCACACCCGTTTCCACGCTGGAGCAGTTTCGGGAGCTTTCCATGAATGAGGGCATTCACTATGCCTACCTGGGGAATGTGCCCGACCATGAGGGAAATAACACTTACTGTCATCACTGCGGTAAATTGCTTATTGAACGGAAGGGGTATTATATCCCGGTTGTTAACCTTGAGGGCAACAGGTGCCGGTTCTGTGGTACCCGGATCCCCGGGGTTTGGGAAAACACAGTGAAAAACAATACGTAAAAAGGAAAAAGTGAAAACCAGGGAGGGCAAAGGCTGTGAAGAAAAAAAGTGAGGCGGAAAATACGACAGGGAGGAGATATGGGAAAAACAATTGCACAAAAAATATTTGATGCCCACCATGTGGACAGCCCATCAGAAGACACTTATGTTATCCGCCTGGATGCTGTATTCTGTCATGAGATTACCACACCCATAGGTATCAATGACCTTGTCAAAAGGGGGAAGGACAGGGTATTTGACCCTGCTAAAATTAAGGTCGTGATTGATCATGTCACCCCGGCAAAAGATACAAAAACCGCCATTCAGGGAAAAATGCTGAGGGAGTGGGCCAGGCGCCACAATATTATAGATTTTTTTGATATCGGCCGAAACGGCGTCTGCCATGCGCTTTTTCCTGAAAAAGGGTTTGTTCGACCCGGATTTACGATTATCATGGGAGACTCTCACACCTGCACCCATGGTGCTTTCGGCGCATTTGCAGCCGGTGTCGGTACAACAGACCTTGAAGTGGGCATACTCAAAGGCGTATGTGCGTTCAAGTATCCGGGAAGTATAAAAATTGACATCACGGGTTGCCTGCGGGAAGGGGTGTACGCCAAAGATGTCATCCTTGCTATTATCGGCCGGATCGGTGTAAACGGCGCCACAAATAAGGTCATTGAGTTTACAGGGCCGGTGGTTGACGCCATGCCAATGGAAGGCCGAATGACCCTCTCCAATATGGCCATTGAGGCCGGTGCCACCAGCGGCATCTGTCTTCCTGATATGAGGACCGTAGAGTACCTCTGGGATTTCATAAAAGATGAATATGATTCAAGGGAAGCCGCCCTGGAGGCGTTTAATCAATTTGCGTCTGATCCTGATGCTGAATACGACAGCGTTATTCAATTTGATGTGGCCCGGCTGGAGCCCCAGGTGACTTTTGGTTACAAACCCGACCAGGTCAAGTCTGTCAGGGAGATGCAGGATACAAAAATTGACCAGGTATACATCGGTTCCTGTACCAACGGCAGAATAGAAGACCTGCGAATTGCCGCCCGTGTGCTCGAAGGAAAGAAGATCAGCGATGGGGTCAGGGGCGTTGTGTCTCCGGCAACATCCCATATTTTCAGCATGGCGCTGGAAGAGGGGATCATCAAGATATTTATGGATGCGGGATTTTGTGTCACGAATCCAACCTGCGGGGCATGCCTCGGCATGAGCAATGGCGTTCTCGCACCAGACGAAGTATGCGCATCAACCACCAACAGGAATTTCAACGGGCGCATGGGACGGGGCGGAATGGTGCACCTGATGAGTCCGGCAACGGCAGCTGCAAGTGCCCTGGCAGGGCATATTACCAATTCTCGGTTATTTCAATTATAGCGTTTCAGGGTGGGTCGGGATAAAGTCATTTCGGGACGCCAACAGGAGTCCATAGAGAGCCGGATATTTCTGGAAATTTGCGACCGGTATCATTTGGAGGCAATATGAAAAATTTTAGTGGGAACGTACTATTTCTTGACAGGTCGGATATCAACACGGACGAGATCATTCCTGCAAAATATCTTTCAGAGGTAACCAAAGCGCTGCTGAAGCCTTACCTTCTGGAAGATTTGAAACTTTCGGGTTTTAATCCTGAAAAGGACATCCATGGCAAAAGTGTGGTGGTGACACGGGAAAATTTCGGCTGTGGTTCATCCAGAGAACACGCACCATGGGCCCTTGAGCTGAATGGCATCAATCTCGTGATCGCAGAGAGTTTTTCCAGAATTTTCAGACAGAACATGTTTAACTGCGGCATGATGGCGGTAGAGCTGCCAAAGGCAGTCATTGCGCATATGTTTTCAGCTTTCAGCGACAAAGAGACCCGCATTGAGAGTGATATTGAAAAAAGCAGTTTTATCATACAGTCAGGAGATCAACTGGAGGAGATTTCGTTCGGCATCTCATCCTTTGACCGGGATCTTGTTGCTGCCGGAGGATGGGTGGAATATGCTGATTCGCATTATTGATGACTTTTTACGAGATCGTCATTATTGAATTGAGAAAAATTTGGAAATAGCCTAAAGAACATCAATAAAATCAGATGTCATTTATTCACCTTATGGAGGCTTGAAAATGAAGGAACCCCAAAAGTGGTATGATGCACATTTAGATGAATATGGAAAAACAGCTTATATCAAGACAAGGGCGGAATATGAAAAGCTTTATAAACACTCAATTGAGAATCCTGATGCCTTCTGGGCAAAGCAGGCGGAAGAATACCTCTCCTGGGAAAAAAAGTGGGATTTTGTACTTAAGTACGATTTTAACGAAGCAAAAGTAGAATGGTTTGGTGGGGGTATTTTAAATGCCGCCTATAATTGCCTCGACCGTCACATGGACAGGTTGAAAGACAAGATCGCGTTCTACTGGGAAGGAGATGACCCCTCTGAAAAGAGAACCGTCACCTATGCTGAGCTTTTTGCCGAAGTTAATAAAATGGCGGCCTTATTGAAATCTAAAGGGGTTAACAAGGGGGATCGCGTCATTGTCTATATGCCAATGATTGTTGAACTTCCGGTAACGCTTCTGGCATGTGCAAGAATTGGTGCCGTTCATAGTGTTGTTTTTGCCGGATTCAGTGCTGAGGCCCTTTCAAATCGTATCCAGGATTGTGGTGCCAGACTCGTTGTCACGGCGGATGGAAGCTTTCGGGCCGGCAAACCCGTACCACTTAAAAATAGTGTGGATACGGCCCTGAGAAATTGCCCTGATGTTGAAACCGTCATTGTTTTCGAAAGAACCGGGTCAAAACCTGAAATGACGAAAAAACGGGATATCTGGTGGCATGAAGCAATGGCAGATCCGGATCTTCCATCTCATACACACCCTGAACCCATGGATGCCGAAGACCCGCTGTTTATTCTTTATACCAGCGGTAGTACGGGAAAACCGAAAGGCGTCGTGCATACCCACGGCGGCTATCTTCTCTACGCAGCGATAACCACACGCCTTGTTTTTGATTTGAAGGATGATGATATTTTTTGGTGCACTGCTGATATCGGTTGGATAACGGGTCATAATTATACTGTCTACGGGCCTTTAATTAACGGTTTGACCGGTGTCTTATTTGAAGGCGTCCCCAGTTATCCTGATTTTGACAGGTGCTGGCAGATCGTGAATCGATATAAGGTCAATAAATTTTATACCGCACCGACGTTGATTCGGGCTTTGGCCAAAGAAGGTCATGAGTATGTTGAGAAACAGGATATTTCATCCCTTAAACTGCTGGGTACGGTGGGCGAGCCCATTAATCCAGAGGCGTGGCGGTGGTATTATCATTATGTTGGCAGGGATTGGTGCCCGGTCATTGATACCTGGTGGCAGACCGAAACAGGCGGACATATGCTGACACCCCTGCCCGGTGTGGATCCTATTAAACCGGGATCGTGTTCCTTTCCTTTTTTCGGTGTGGTACCTGTTATCCTTGATGATGTGGGTGAGGAGGTAAAATCTCCCGACCAGGAAGGTGTGCTTTGCATTAAAAAACCATGGCCCGGTATTGCCAGAACTTTGTTTGGCGACCACGAGCGATTCAAAGAGACCTATTTCAGCCAAATCCCCGGGATGTATTTCACTGGAGACGGAGCCCGAAAAGATGAAGACGGATACTATTGGATCATCGGCAGGATTGATGATGTGATTAATGTGTCCGGTCACCGAATGGGAACAGCGGAGGTCGAATCTGCCCTGGTCCTTCATGAAGATGTGGCCGAGGCAGCGGTCATCGGTTTTCCTCATCAAATCAAGGGGCAGGGAATTTATGCCTTTGTGACGCTTAATACCGGTGTATCCAAAACAGATGAGCTCAAAAAAGAACTGATTCAGTTGGTCCGAAAAGAGATTGGACCGATTGCTACAATTGATGTGCTTCAGTGGGCGGAGGGACTACCCAAAACCCGTAGCGGGAAAATAATGAGACGAATACTCAAAAAGATCGCAGCCGGAGAAAGTGATGAACTGGGTGATACATCAACAATTGCTGATGCATTGGTGATTGATAGTCTCGTCAAAGACAGTCAAGTCGAACCGTAACAATATGATTTTTATCGACTGGGGTGCTGTGTCGTATCGGGCGTTAAATCAGATTCGCTTTTTTTGCCTTCCGCATGATCACAACGGAATACACTATCTGGAAAATAAGAAACGGGATAAATATAAAGACTCTTTGACTGCCCTGGATGTGGATGATGTACCCGGCGCCTATTCCCTGGGCGATGCAGACGCAAAAATGGAATCCGCTGACCCTGACGTGGCTGTGACCCAGCTGGTTGAAAAGCTGATACAGGTGGGTTCGATGGGCGGCAAAAACATTTTCGTGTCGCAGCAGCCGGCGAACGAAAGTGAAAGCAGTGTCGTAAATATAATTAAACAGCAACAAGGGCATGACAAACAAAGATGTATGAGAATGGTCATACAATGCGGCAATGATCCCTAACGTGGCAAAAACAAATCCTAAAAAAGCACTTCCCACATCCCCCATAAAAAGATGAGCCCTGGGAAAATTAAACACCATGAAGCCCAGCGCACCGGCAATCAGTGTGTAACAGATAATATAAACAAAAGTGCTCCCCTGGCTGAAACTCAAAAAACAAAAAAAAAGGCCACTGATAATAGCTGGACCTGCGGCCATTCCGTTCAGCCCGTCCATGAAATTATAGGCGTTTGTCAGACCGATAATCCAGATGAAAGTGATCACATACCCGGCAACTCCAAGTTGAACCGGTCCGACCCAGGGCAGGGCCAGTTCATGAATCACAAGGCCGGAACCCATGACAACGCCTGTTGCGATAATTTGGCCGACCAGCTTAAACAAAAAAGGCTTTTCAGTCAGGTCATCATAAAGGGATATTCCTGCGATCAGCAGAGAAGAGAAAAGGAATCCAAAGAAGTATTTTTGTTTGATCATGGTGTCATCACCAACAAGATAGATCGCTGCAACACCGATCAAAAAAGTGATGACGATAACGATACCGCCTGATTTCGGTATCGGCCTGTCATGGGAAGAACGGGAATTCGGAATATCCAGGACCCTGACATATCGAATCATGATCAGGCAAATAAAACAAGACAGCACGAATAGACAGAGACCAAAAAGTGTATGCGTGAGTAAGGCGTATTTTGTCATTGGAAACTGAAAAGTGCCCTCAATGGATTCGTGGACGGGATCTATTTAAATTGCAAACCTGTCCCCACCAGATTACAGGGACCCGGTTTCAGGTTTTCAAACATCTCAATTTTGCCAGATCTTCGGCATATCCATATAGATGGAGTCCCTTGCTTTCAACGATCATTTCACCATCTTCAATTTCTATCTGCCCTGCCATGTACTCCTTGAGATTTTGTATCCCGGCCAGATTGGCCGGAAGTCCGCCCCATAAATCCCAGGACCTGAAATACACAATAAAATTTAGCTTGCCGTTCTGTATCCGGGTGTCAATTGACCGCAGGCAAGGAGGGTCAAGCAGGGTGAGATCTGAGGGATGCGCCACCTGTAGCACCATCTGATTGTTGCGTTCGCCAAATTTTTTATAGGTGTCGATGACCCACTCGATCTGATTCAGAAAGAGCTGGTTGTCTTCCTCAAAAATAATTTTTTCGTCGGCTGGCCTTTTATCGATAATGTCCGTGTCGTTTTCATTCCACCAGGCCAGCTTGTCACCCGTAATAGGGGTCCGGGTCAGCCTTTCCCCATAGGTGTAGGATTCTCCCGGTTCCTTGTGACCCGTCATGAGATATTCGATATAGGACCGCTCATATCCCTCACCCCCATAAATATAGGCTTCTTCAACAGGGTTGGGTATGCCGCAGGACGGCGGTATGTCCGGTAAAAGGGGGCGGGCGCCGGGGAACTTGACATGGCCCATGAAGAAATCGTATTCCAAACGTGTTTGTCCTGAATAGGAGCCGCGGTCTATGGTGAACCGTTTCCCATGGTCAAGAATATTGTGCACTGCCTGGAACCACAGATCAGGCAAATCCCTTGCGACGATTTTGTGTATATTCATTTATTTATCCGTAAACCGTATCAAAAAGAACCGGAGGTTTCTCCCGGGTGGGGGAAACATACGCTAAGCCCACTGCTTTGTCAAAGGGTAGTGGCTATCTTTTATATACATTTTGCCTGGCACGTGCTGATGCGGTCAACACCTTTACGTGAACATCCACATAATCGAAGATCTTTGCATGGG
>JAUXCK010000241.1 GCA_030618925.1 Desulfobacteraceae bacterium | reverse complement strand
TGATCATCCGGGGGGGAGAAAATATTTATCCTGCTGAATTAGAGGATATGATCTACCGTTTTCCAGGAGTTGCCGAAGCAGCAATTGTGGGGGCACCCGATCCGGTTTATGGCGAAAACATTATTGCCTTTGTGGTGGCCGGCCCCGGGGTAACCCTTTCAGAAGAGGAGATCATTGCCTTCATGAAGACACAGACATCCTCCTTTAAAGTTCCCAAAAAAATAATCTTGTCAGACGGTCTTCCCAAAAGTCCCATCGGCAAAATATTAAAACGGGAATTGAGGCTGCAGGCAGCCGAACTGGAAAAAGAAAAATAAAGCGGCGGGAGGCTGCAGGCGGTCATCATTCGACGTTGGGAGTTCCATACGCATCAGATTACCCCTCTGCCCAGACACGAATCCCTGACTCTCTTGCGATGCGCTGCTCCACCGCCCTTTTCAGAACATTCTTTTTCCCATATATCACCGCCAGAAACCTGGCACGCGTCAGGCCCGTATAAATCATCTCCCGGGTCAGAAGCCTGTTGTTACGATCCTCCGGGAGGACCAAAAGGACCTGGCCGTATTCAGACCCCTGGCTCTTATGCACGGTTATTGAAAATGCCGGCTCCCAGGCGGGAAGAAAGTCAAGAGGATATGAGACATAGCCATCAACCCTTTGAAAAACAGCCCTGTATTCCCTGCCCTTTCCGCGAAGCACGATGCCCACATCTCCATTATACAAATCCCGTGTGTAATCATTGCTTGTCATAAGAATCGGCATCCCGTGAAAAAACGATCCACTGCAATCAGGATCAAACACGGGTTTTAAAAGCTCGCCGGCAAAACGGTTTATCCAGATGCATCCAAAACGGCTTTTCCGGACCAGCGTGAGAATTCGAGAATCGTTTATGCTGTTAAAAAGCGCCCCCAGAGGGCCTGCAGCGTTATCTGCTTCCAAAAGAGATAGAAAATCAATCTCCACGACCTGTTTTACCAGGTCTTCATAGGAGATATGACGCCCTGATCCGGGCTTTAAATACGCATGTTCAAGCCATGAATGGAGAATGCCCCGCCAGTAGGTTGATTCATGTTCTTTTTCAAAAGCGCCCACAACATATTTAATGTCTTCTTCATCACCGGAGATCAGCCGGCAGCTGCCGTGATGGCCCTGCGACCCCGGATGCCTGTCTTCAGGTCCAGGCCACTTTATGGAGAGCCGGGGAAATCTCCCCTGCGCCCCATATGATTTTTGACGATTGTCCTCAGGATGAATCACTGACATCATCTTTAAAACTTCAGAAAATGCATCTCCCCTGCTCCGGCGCTGAATAATGGTGTCTGCAATTTTCTGAATTATTTTTCCGCTTCGATAACTTTCCGTCAAGACAACAATCCTATCGGTCATGGAATTTGTCTCTTCACATATGGGGACATTCAATTCCGGCAAAATTTCATTCACCTTTTTCCCAAATGAAAGGCTGTAACAAAGACGCGATTCCTTTTCAGATTCAGGAATAAAGTCTGCAAGGACAGTCCCGGCGTCCACCGAGGGCAGTTGATTCTTATCTCCTAAAAAAATGACACGCGTGTCTTCGCCCACAGACGCCATGAGACGCGTCATTAACACAACATCCACCATGGAGATTTCATCAACAATCAATACGTCCGCCGGCAATCGATTGTTTCTATTGTACGTAAATTTATCCCTGGCCGGATGATAGCCTAAGAGCCTGTGAACCGTGCTTGCACCGATTGTCAATAGTTCCTTGTCTATTGACCCTGCTTCCCCGGAAACAATGGTTTGGAGGCCGCTCTGGACAGATTCCGTCATGCGCCGGGCCGCCCGGCCTGTGGGAGCTGCCAGGCAAATCCGGTGTGCCGGCACGCCGCACCTGATGAAACTGCGAAGGATCGCGATGATGACGGATGTTTTCCCTGTCCCCGGGCCACCGGAAATCACCACAAAATTTTTTAATAAAGAAACAGCCAGAGAAAGCTTCTGGCCGTCATTAAAGACAATAGGCTTTCCCTCCAGCAAGACGGGGTGGTCAATCAGGACCTGCCTGAGCGATTTTCGCACCTCAGGCAATGTGACGGGCAGTGCCACGGAATGTTTGCTCAGGAAACCATCAATAACGCCTTCGAGCGACAATTTATTTCTCAGGTATTTTTGAAAAAAAAGAGTGCCATCATAGTAAATCAGCGGCATGAAATCTGACATGCCGGTTGACACCAGGGTGGGGTATTTATTTCTTTTTATATTTCCTATAATTTTTTCTGTATAGTCTTCTGCAGTGTCCCCGACGAATCGCCGGATCTGATGGGTAAGTGTTTCCCGTTCAAGATTCAGGCACAGGCTTCCTTCGTTGAGCGACATGCACATGGAGATCAACAACACGTGCAACGCATCATCCGATGCGTCAGAAAATGATGCCAGATCCCGGATCATCATGTAATCAACTATCTGAAGATCAAGGTGCTGTAGTGACCCGCGATAAATCGATCCTGTTTTTTCATCCCCTGCAGGGAATACCTTTAATTCCGACAAGAGTGCAAGATTCGGTTCGACATTCAAATGAGGCTTTCCTTTATTATTATATAGAAAATCGGGTCCTTTGGGCCAGGCTCTTTACCCCTGCACAAGGGCCTCCAAATTCCGCTCATAACCCATAATTTCATGGGCTGACGGCTGATGGAAGTAAATACCATTTTGAGTTTTATCCGGGTCTATCCCCCTTAAAAAAAGATAATAAACCCCGCCAAACTCCATATTTCCGGGTAATTGGCTCAGCCACCGCCAGATGGCGATGGAATATATCTCAAGCTGCAGACGGTATTTCTCCTCCACCACCCGGATGACGGCGTCCTTCCCATATCCATCTGCCAAATAATTGGTTTTCCAGTCCAAAATATAAAAACGATTCTTATTGCGGAACACCAGATCGATTGAACCGTTCAGATACCCTGTTTTTTGATTGCTTCTCTCAGCGTCAGGCAAGGGGCTCGACTCCGGATAAGGGTAATAAAATTCCTGCTCATTAAGTCTGTCATCCAACGACAGGTCACACAATTTCAACCTGTCCGGTATCAACGGTGCATGCAGAACATTCCAGACCCAACGGCATATTTCTTTTTTGTAGGTCGGCTTTCCTTTTCTAATATCGCCGGGCCCATCGGTTATCTCATAATACGTCATCCAGTCATCCACAACTGAGTGTATCCCTAAATCGCGATTCAGCAATTCCCTGTACGAGGCGGCTTCCCGCACCTGCCGGAAGTCAATGCCTTCCATTATCCGGTGCATCAGGTTGCCCGTTATTTTACCGCCTGGAAGGGGTCTGCACCCATCCACCACTTCCTTTTCTTCAAAGGAGATTGTTTCACTTTCATCTCCGTCATCATCATGATCCATGGGACGATCCGCATCATACTCTCTGCCGTGGGGGGATTGTACCCATTCAGTGTGCCGGTCTTTTTCCAGATGATGAAAACGCCCCATCAATCCGGAAAAAGAATCCATCTCAATCCTCCGATGCTGGAAGGGGACATTATCCGGCTGCAGCAGATCTTTTGGCGATAAGTGATGAAAAACAGATGCATCCCCTTTTGCATCTTTTGCCGGAGATTCATCCCCAGGAATTGGATCGATCTCTGGTCTCGCGTGTTTAAGTTCTTCCGGAAGCGCACTTATGGAATCATAGATAAAGCCGGTGACGGGCGCCCCTTTACGTCCCTTTCGGGGGGGGGGAAGGAAAGGCAGATAAAGTTTAAGCATGGCCCGGGTCAGGGCCACATAGTAAAGGCGCTTTTCCTCCTCCTGCTGCTCTTTCTGCCAGACATCTTTATAGATCGTGTTTGTCAAATCATAAACCACATTTTTCTGATGATCATGCACTTTCGAAAAGAATCTGGAAGTCGTTCCACCCGTAAATCCACCTGCCAGAAAAACAACCGGAAACTGCATGCCTTTGGCAGCGTGGATTGTCATAATCTGAACAGTCGGCTCTTCTGTTTCCAGCCGGTAAAGATCGGCATCCTTGTCCATGCGGATACTCCGTTTTCTCAGCATGTCCAGATGCTCGGACAAACCGGTGATATCCAGATGGCGGGAATCAATCTGCATTTCCAGGTATTGGATAACCTGTTCGAAATTGGTTATCCGGCGGTCTCCATCAATCTCACCGGCATCACGATACAGAATCCCTGTATCTTTAACGATGGAGTCAAACAATTTTGCCCACTGACGATTTTGGCTGTATCCCTGCCAGATCTGAAAAAGCCGTCTAGCGGCATGATCCCGGGGCAGATTTTCATACGCCCACAAGGCGTCAAACGGAATATTGAAAAATCGTGTTAAAAGCGCCTTTTGGGTTGCCTGCCGATTTAACGGGCTGGCGATGGCCTTGATTAAAAAGCTCAGGTGCATCACTTCATCAGACTGATACAGTCCCTGCTTTTTATAAAAAGTGTGCGGTATGCCCAACTGATCCAACTCGGTTTCGATAAAACGGGCATCGCTGGCCTTTCTCACCAGGACACAGATGTCGCCGGACGTCAGCTGCCGCATTTCTGCTTGAACTGAATAGCGCAGGGCGCCCCCGTCTTTAAGAAGGTTCCGGATCTCTTTTGCAATATAGGTTGCCATTTTTTTTTGGGCTTTTTTTTGTTCGCCAGGGCCTGGGGGGTGAGACGGTTTCAGCTCGTCCTTTACAAAAACCACAGCCGGTCTGTTGGAATCATCCTGATGAAGTCTGGCAATTCGCTCGCCACCCCCTGGTGGATGAACATCCTTATACGCAATCTCGCCCTCTTCCTGAAACCAGGTTTTACTGCCGAACATCGCGTTCAATGGCCTGAGGAGAGCAGGAATAGACCGCCAGTTCACCGGCAGGATATACGCCTTTGCATGGGCAGTCTTTATGAGATAGTCCCTGGCCATAAAATACGCATTGACATCAGCCCCCCTGAAACCGTATATCGCCTGCTTTGGATCTCCTATGATGAAAAGCCGTTTCCCTGTTTTAGGTGAATCATCGACAAATATTGTTTTAAAAATGTGCCATTGCACAAGATCCGTGTCCTGAAACTCATCTACCAGTGCAAAATCGTATCGATCGCGCAGGGCGGAACAGAGTCTCCCCGCACCAGGACTGATGCCTGACGTCAGCGACTGATGCAGCAAAACGAGCATGTCACCTTCTAGAGAACATCTTAGAATGGTTAAAAGTT
>JAUXCK010000131.1 GCA_030618925.1 Desulfobacteraceae bacterium | reverse complement strand
CCTATATAGTTGTTATCAATCACAACATTATTACTAGAGATTAATCTGGGGATTTTTTTCCAGAATCATGGAATTTCACTGATAGATTTTCAGAGCTGTTTTTCAGGTATCGATTCTGGGGATTCTTTTTTTTCCCCGGCCGATGACGGCCCTGATCCGATCAGTGACATAAATCGTTGAAACAGGTCCACCCCGGGCCATTGGCGGTTTTTTATTGCGATATTTTCCGACACCCACTCGGGCACCAGTGCCAGGGGAATAAAATGCAGTTTCCAGCCAGTCAGCTCTGCTGTGAAACGGGCAAGAAATATAGAAAGGGGAAATGGCATGGATACTTTTTCAATATCATGCATGGCCGGGTCTGAACACCATGACGGGGGAGACGTCACATTGTAATCCCGACAGGCTACCGGACGATTGGGATGGATACTACACGAATCGTTTTCCAGGAAGGGACAGGGCACCTGGAGCGAAAAATATTTCCTGGCCACAGGAAGATAATGATCATCATCGAGTGACGGATCCATCAATGCGTCTACGATGTCATGTTGTTTGATAATCTGAGCGGCGTTATCAAATCGATGCATCATCTCTGATTGCTCACCCTTACTCATGGATTCCATCATTTCGACCAGAAAAAATGCCTCTGGCGGGGAAACAGGGACGAGCTGTCGGCAGCAAACCCCGCAACCCGGACCGCACGAAATATTTTTGCCCCCTTCCATGAGGCGATCCATTGTCCTTTTAACCATTATATCCGTTATCCCATAGACGATAGGTACCAGTTCGGCGAGACGCATGGGGTTCGAATCTACGGCGACCTGTCCCTTGATTTTTCCCAAAGGTGTTCCGATTTCTACAACAAAAATATCAGGGTTACTTTGTTCAGCAATCATGCTTTATACCCTTTAAATCCGTCCTTTCTGCGCTATTTAAACATAAGCGTCAGACCTGCACAATTAACATGCCCCCGTTCTATTCCTCCCGGTCATAGGTGCGTTCATCCCACCAGGGGTAAAAATCAGGCATGTCCGCCACTGCCTTCAAAGGAAATTTCGCCGGTCGTTTTTCAAAAAAAGAAGCAATCCCTTCCTTGATATCGTCGGACAGGGACATGTGATGGAGACATTTGGATTCAATGATATGGGCTTCCATGGGATGATCGACACTCATTCCTTTCCAGAGCATCTGCCTTGAAAAGGCCGTGGAAAGGGCGGATGTGTTTTCTGCAATCCTGCCGGCCAGTTCCCTTGCGGCCGGCATTAATTCTTCTGGCGGGAATATCCGGCTGACAAGCCCGCCTGCAAGGGCCTCCCGGGCGGACAGAATATCACCGGTGTATATCCATTCGGCTGCTTTGCTGAATCCCATAATTCGGGGTAAGAACCAGGTGCAGCACCCCTCCGGCACCATGCCGCGGCGGTTGAAGATCAGTCCCAGTTTTGCAGTTTCCGAAGCAAGCCGGATATCCATGGCCAGGGTCATGGTCGTACCAACACCCACCGCTGGTCCGTTGATGGCGGCGATCACCGGCTTTCTGATGTCATAAATTTTTAATGTCAATTCCCCGGCTGTATCCCTGGGGATCTTGCCGAGGGGATCTTGTTCATCGGGCTTTCCAAAGTTTTTTTGATCCAGGTCAGCCCCGGCGCAGTACGCCCTCCCCGCTCCAGTGACGATGATGACGCGCACATCATCATCTTTATCCGCCATATCAAAGGCATTGATGAGCTCATCTTTCATGGTTACCGTCCAGGCATTTAGTTTTTCGGGACGATTTAACGTGATGGTACAAATTTTGTTTTCAACAACATATAAAATTTGGCTGAAGTTCATCTCTTTTTTCCTTGTTTTATTTGTTTGATAGATGTCAGGGTCAGGGGTGTCCTCATATCATCTCCCGGGGCATTTACATCCCCGCGACCAAGCTTCCCTTGCAGCCGGGGAAAGGGCGCTATCCATGGCAGCAGCGAATCCTTTTCATGCTTTATCGCAACTTTGACGATTACGCAATAAATAGGGGAAACTTTTTTGGCCGTGCAAAGGGGCCTGCTGCGCCTGCCGGGGGGGCGCGACGCGTGGGGTTTAAAACCGGTCAAATTAAAAAAATGATGTGTTTGGAATCACTTGCATTGACACATAGCGTCTGTTCACCTATACTCCAGCGGTCATAAGGGAACACCCCGGCACGGCAAAAGGAGGAAACCCTGCAGCCGGTAAAAACGGCCGGGTCATATTAACGATTTATCTCAAAAAGGGGAGACAAAATGAAAAAAATAACCAGATTGACGGCCCTGGGTTTAATGGCCCTGAGTCTTATGGTCCTGGGACTTACAGCATGTACCGAAATGGCGGGGACCCCCAAAGCGGCAGCCGCCCCTGTTCTAGACAGGATTCAGGAAAACAAAGAGCTGGTTGTCGGCACTGCGGGCAGTATGCCGCCGTTTAACATGACAACCCGGGAGGGAAAGGTTATTGGATTTGAGCCGGATCTGGCTGAACATATGGCCAAGGCCATGGGGGTAAAGCTCAGGCTTGAAACAATGCCGTTTTCAGAATTGCTGGATGCGCTGGAAGCCGGGAAAGTTGATATGGTGCTGTCCAGTATGACCATGACCCCAGGGCGCAATTTAAAAGTGGCCTTTGTCGGCCCCTATTATATTTCCGGTAAAGGGCTGCTCACCAAAATGGAGACCCTTGCCACTGCTGCCGACACAGCGGAGATCGACCGTCGCGCCCCTATCCTGGCCGTGCTGGAAGGCTCCACCAGCGAGAGTTTTGTAAAAAATGCCATTCCCCAGGCAACACGTGTAACAGCCAAAGATTATGATGAGGCCGTTGAATTTTTATTTCAGGATAAAGTGGATGCTGTGATTGCTGATCATCCCGTTTGCATTGTATCTGTCCTGCGCTACCCCGAACAAAATCTGTTTGCTCTGGTGACGCCTCTCACATATGAACCCATCGGTGTGGCGTTGCCTGCAGGGGATCCGCTTTTGGTAAACTGGGTGGAAAATTTTTTCATTCAATTTAATGGCAGCGGGAAAATGACAGTACTGGGGGAACGGTGGTTCGGGAATGGGTTCTGGCTTAATGAGCTGCCCTAAACTTCAACATAGCGGAAACAGTCCATTGTATGGTCATTGACCATTCCTGTGGCCTGCATGTGGGAATAGCAGATAATCGATGGATACCTTTTTACAGGAAAAACACCACGTATTGCAAAGGACGGTCAGGGCGTTCTGTCATCGTGAAATCATCCCCATTGCCGGGAATATCGACAAGGAGGCGCGTTTTCCCTGGGAAGTACAGGAAAAGATGGCCCGACTTGGTTATTTCGGCATTCAGGTTCCCGCTGAACTGGGAGGCGCAGGGATGGATACTGTCTCCTACATCACGGTCATTGAGGAAATATCGAGAGCCTGTGCGGGGCTCGGGCTGTGTGTCAGTGTTCACAACAGCGTGGCCGTTTTTCCAATTATGGCATTCGGGTCTGAAGCCCAGAAAAAGAAGTGGATTCCTTCGCTTGCCCGAGGCGAAAAAATAGGCGCCTTTTGTCTAACAGAGCCAAACGCGGGCTCAGATGCGTCCGCCATCGAATCCACAGCCATACGGGATGGCGATGAATATATTATAAATGCAAATAAGGTTTTTGTCACAAATGGCGCAATCGCGGATACATGCCTGATGTTTGTGCGGACTGATCCTGATGCGGGCCGCAGAGGAATAAGTGTCGTCGTGGTTGAGAGGGGGACAAAGGGGTTTACGGTGGGCGAGGCCGAAGACCTTTCCGGTATGCGTTCGAATCCGGTCAGTTCCATCCGCCTGCAGGACTGCCGGGTGCCTGTTGAAAATTTGTTGGGGGGAGAGGGCCGGGGGCTTGTTATCGGGCTTTCAGCGCTTGATACCGGCCGGATAGGCATCGCGGCACAAGCCTCAGGCATCGCGCTGGCTGCGCTTGAGGAAACTGTAAAGTATGCCAAACAGCGCCGTCAGTTCGGGGTGCCCATTGCAAAACATCAGGCCATCCAGATGATGATCGCCGACATGGCGACACAGATCGATGCGGCACGACTGCTGATCTACCGCGCAGCGGTTCAAAAGGACCGGGGAAATTCGTTTACGCAGGCCGCCGCCATGGCGAAGCTGTATGCCTCGGAAATGTCCAGCAGGGTGACCGACATGGCTGTTCAGGTTCACGGCGGGTACGGCTATTCCAAATCCTATCCGGTGGAGCGGTACTATCGGGACGCCAGGGTGACCCGGATTTACGAGGGGACCTCTGAAGTGCATCGAATGGTTATCGCAAGGGGTGTTTTAGCCGAATGAATCTTCATATCATTGTTTGTATTAAATCTGTTCTTCTCAGGGTGCCGAAAGGCCGCACCATCCGTACGGCCGAATCATGCGAATTGAACCCGTTTGATCGTCCCACCCTCGAGGCGGCTCTTTGGCTGAGAGGACGATACGGCGGTTCGGTCACGGTCCTTTCCATGGGGCCGGAATCCGGGACATCCGCCCTTTACGAAGCAATCGCCCTCGGCGCCGACAGGAGCATCCTGATTTGTGATCCCGCTCTGGCCGGGTCCGATACGCTGGCAACATCGACAGTCCTTGGTGCGGCCATTAAAACGCTTAAGCCCTTTGACCTTGTCTTCTTCGGCACACGGACGTCTGACAGCGATACCGGGCACGTGGGCCCACAGACCGCAGTTCAACTGGGGGTGCCTCTGGCATCACAGGTGCTGTCCATGGCGTTGGGGGAGTCAGGGTTGATAGCGGAACGAAAAATGGACGGGGTCCTGGAGAAGGTTCAGGTGTCCCTGCCTGCCGTCATAACGGTTCATCAGACATCATATCCTCCCGGGGATCCACCCCTTTCCGGCATCCAAACAGCATTTGAAGAGGGCACTATAGAAAAATGGGGCCTGAAGGAGCTGTCCCTTTCACCTGAATCCGCAGGTGAACCTGGATCTCCTACCCGGCTTCTTTCAATGACCCCAATTTCCAGGGAGAGAAAGTGCCGAATCCTGACAGGTTCTTCCGAAGGCCGGGCTGACAAACTGCTTAAAATCCTTATGGACTCCGGGGGCATATCATGAGCAAACCAGGGGCGGCTGACATATGGGTTTTTTGTGATGTCAGGAACAGACGGTTTTTCGAATACAGTCTCAACGTGCTTGCCGGTGCCCGTAAACTTGCCGGTTCCCTCTCCGGGAAAACCGGGGTGATTTTAGCAGGCGCTTCAAAAAAAAGCCGCTCCAAAGGGGTCCCGGGTGATTTGGCTGATGTACCGCTTGATCAGGCAGTTAAGGAAGCCACCTTATATGGGGCCGACAGGGTCTATGTCCATGACCACCCGGATCTTGCGGGGCCCAGAACAGATGTATACGCGCCACTGATTTCCGATACCGTGAAGCGTTATTCACCGGGTATCGTGCTGTTCCCGCTGACTGACTTCACCAGGGAACTTGCGGCAATGTGCGCACGGTATTGTAACGCCGGCCTTATTGCCGATTGTGTCGAGCTTTCTTCGGCAGACGGCAGAATTTCTGCTTTCTGCCCATCGTGGGGCGGTGAAATTATGGCTGAACTGGCCTTTGCAGATCATTCGACAACAGGATTTGCCACTGTCCAGCCCCATGCATTCAAGGCTGAAAAAATAGCGGGTGAGCCGGGTGAGGTCGACTATATCCAGGTGGAAAACCCCGGCAAGTATGAAAATATTAGAATTTTATCCAGTTCCCCTGAACCTGCCGAACATCGAAAACTGGAAGACGCAGAGATCGTGGTTGCCGGCGGGGCCGGGCTCGGCAGCATAGAGGGGTTCGGCCGCATCCGTGAACTGGCGGCGATCCTCGGGGCAGAGGTGGGCGCCACACGCCCTCCGGTTCTGCAGCACTGGGTTGATGAAGACCGCCTCATCGGCCAGACGGGAAAGACGGTGAGCCCCCGGCTTTTTTTTACTATCGGCACTTCCGGTGCCGTGCAGTATACTGCCGGTATCGTCGAGGCTGAAACCATCGTCGCAATTAACCGTGATGAGAATGCACCCATATTCCAGATGGCGGATATCGGTATTGTTGATGACATTAAATCTTTTCTCCCCATATTCATCGAGAAGGTGAAGCGGGTTGTGATGCGGGATCTTGCCGATGATCTGGCCATGGGCGAAGATTCAGGTGAAACCGGCAGGTTTGCCCAAAAAATGCAAAAACTGCGTGAGGCAAGCGGCTGGTCACTCGAGGTGCTGGCGGATAAGACCGGTCAATCCCCCGAGTTTATCGAAAAAGTAGAACAGGATGAGGTCGTTCCTTCTGTGAGCTTCCTCCTGAGGCTGGCGCGGGCGTTTAATGTGGACCCCGGAACATTTCTTCACACAGGTGAAAAAGAGGCCATGAAGGACAGGCGGGCAAGGGAGTTCATCAAACGGACGGATAATTATTTTTATCAGACCCTGACGCCAGGGGCTGAAAATGAACATCTGCGAGCGTTTTTAATCACCATCGAACCCAGACAGGTTCATAAGCCCGTGGCTTACAAACATGAGGGCGAGGAGTTTGTCTTCGTGATTGAGGGAACCCTCCAGCTGACACTGGAAAATAAACCGCACCATCTCAAATCAGGGGAATCCATGCGTTTCAATTCCGAAACTCCCCACATGCTCAAAAGCACCGCAATTGAAACGACCCGTTGTCTGGTGGTGCTTTACACGCCCTAGCCCGTTTTTATCCATAAACGGCTCTTTTTCTTGCAAAAATATGTGAAACTGTTATAATAAGTTATTATTTGCACCCCAATACGTATTTTATCGCTGATGGTATCGACCATTTCACTCTTGCGAGTGGAAGACACCCCGATTTTCTCGAATTTTCCATTAAAATAATAGCCGGTTTTTAAACATGGCACAGCCTTTTTTCACTTTTCTGAAGGGCAATTCAATAATCTTAATTCAGCAATAAATCAAACCAGTTAGTGTTTCACAGGGGATCAGCCAGGAGGACGGCAATGCTTTTTGAAGATGATGAAACTTTGCGATTGTATATTGAGGAATCCCGGGACAACCTTGCCACCATTGAAAATGATCTGCTGGAGATTGAAGCGGTTGGGGCTGATATTGATGAGGAACGGATCAACAATGTGTTCCGGGCTGCGCACTCCATCAAGGGGGGGGCGGGTTTCATGGGGCTTTCCAATATCAAGGAATTGTCTCATAAGCTTGAAGGTGTTCTCGGCATGATACGCAACCGGGAAATTGTTCCCACCCAGGAAACCACCAGCACACTTCTCAAGGCGTTTGACACGTTGCGGGAAATGATCAATGACGTTGAAAACAGTGCTGATTTGGACATCAGGGACCATGTGACGGCCCTCATACGG
>JAUXCK010000205.1 GCA_030618925.1 Desulfobacteraceae bacterium | reverse complement strand
GGGACAGGAGGGCCACTTTTAAACGGAAACCAATGAACACCTAAATAAGGAATGGAAATATGACTGAAAAGAAAAAAATTTTAATCGTAGATGATGAGCCGGATGTATTAACTTATTTTACCGCTCTTTTTCAGGACAATGGTTATGACACCTTGACCGCTGAGGACGGTGTTAAAGGGTTTGATCTTGCCAAGTCAGAGAATCCAGACCTGATCACCCTCGATATTACCATGCCGGATCAGTCAGGTGTTCGGACATACCGGTATTACAAGGGAAATGATAAGCTGAAGGACACACCCGTTATCATTGTCACAGCAATCGGTGATTCAATGCGGAGCTTTCTTAAAAAGCTGGCGGGATTTCCTGAACCTGAGGGCTTTATGACCAAGCCCATTGAAGAAGAAGCTTTGCTGAAAATGGTGTCAGATCTGCTTTCAAAATAAGGTGAGCGCTTGGGGAAATTGTATCGGGGCAGCTTGCCATTTTCAAATCGGATTGAACAAAAGGAGAAATGAATGTCAACATTTATTTATATCGTTACCTATCTTGCAATCGTCGTTTTTGTTGCAGCAGTTCTCAGGCGAATTATTCATTATTTAAAAAATCCCATACATGTCAGATGGGAGCTTTATCCAGTCCCTCACGAAGGCAAGAAAGCCTCATATGGCGGCAGTTATCTGGAAGATTCGGGGTGGTGGGAACAAGAAAGGAAGACATCGTTAGTCGGAACGCTCAAGGCCATGATCCCTGAGATGCTTTTTCTGAAAGCTGTGTGGGAAAATAACCGGCCGCTGTGGGTTGTGACGTTCCCCTTCCACTTTGGTCTGTATATAACCGTCGGGTTCATCGGCCTGCTGGGACTGACAGCCATCATTCAGCTTTCCGGTATTGATGTAGCAGGAAGTCACAGGTTGAAGCCGGTTGTTGCTTTGATTTCTTTTCTCGGGCCCCTGGGATTTATTCTGACCATTATGGGCGCCATTGGATTGCTGTACAAAAGGCTGACAGATCCCGGGCTTCGCAATTATGCTAATTTTGAGCATTATTTTAATCTTTGCCTGTTTATTACCACAATGGGAGTCGCGGTCCTGACATGGCTTTTTGTGGATCCCACGTTCAATCTCGCCCGCCAGTTTCTGGTCAATCTGATCAGTCTCAAGATGACTGCAATTGGCAGCTTTCTGTTTCAACTGCAGGTGCTTCTTGCGATGTTTACAATTGCATATATCCCGCTGACACATATGTCGCATTTTTTTATGAAGTGGTTCCTCTACCACGACATTCGCTGGGGGGATGAGCCGAATATCAATACTCCGGAAACCGATAAAAAAATCGGTATCGTTCTGAACTATCCTGTGACCTGGTCTGCTTCGCACATTTCAGGGCACGGCAAAGAGACATGGGCGGAAGTGGCTACTTTTAACCCGGCTGCTGAATCAGAAAAGGGAAAGGAATAATAAATGAAAAAAAATAAAATGCTAAAAATCACGGATGTGAGCAAGGACAGTGAGAAATTGACCAGCGTTTCTATCGACGATCTCATGTCTATCCCTGCTGACCTGGATGATATAGATTGGGCTGAACTTCCTGAAGAAACGAGGGAAAAATATATCTGTATCCTTGATGACGTCAATATTCTCCCCATTCCGAAACCGCTAACAACAAAGGATGAAGAAGAATTGGTAAACAAGTTTATCGAAGGTATGCGAAAATTGTTTACAAAAGAGAACAACTGGACGTTTTTGACCATGCTTGAGACCACCATGGAACATTGTGCAAAATGCAATACCTGTTCGGATTCGTGCCATCTTTTTGAGGCAAGCGGTGAAAATGAGATGTACCGACCCAACTACAGAACCGAGGTTTTTCGAAGGATTTATAAAAAATATGTTCAGAAAGAACCCCTTGCCAGGTGGAGAAGCGGGGACATCGATTTGAATTGGCAGACGGTGGCACGCCTGGGGGAGATGGCGTATCGATGCAATATCTGCAGGCGTTGTGCCCAGACCTGCCCCATAGGCGCGGACAACGCGCTTGTTGCCAGGGAGATCAGGAAGATATTCAGCCAGGAGATGGGCATTACAACTCCTGAACTGCATGACAAGGGATCAATGATGCAACTCAAAACCGGCTCCTCAACCCAGATGAACAAAATTGTCGTAAAAGACAATGTAGAGTTCATCGATGAAGACTTCTCAGAAGAGACGGGCTACGAATTCGAAACGCCGTGGGATGTGGAAGGAGCAGATATCCTCCTCATCCACAATGCGGGCGAGATCATGGCATGGCCGGAGAATATAGCGGCATTTTCAATGATTTTTCAGGCCGCAGGGATTTCATGGACGCTCTCAAGCGAGCTGGCAGCCTATGACAGTATCAATTACGGTGTTTTTTACGATGATGTTCAGTTTGCAAGAACAGCAATTCTTCAGGCCCAGGCCGCGAAAAATCTGGGGGTGAAAAAAATCGTACTGGGTGAATGCGGCCATGCCCACAAGGCCCTGACCGTTATTGCAGACCGGGTGCTTCCCGAACCTCTGAAGGTTCCGCGCGAGAGCTGTTTTCCAATCCTGCGTGATATTGTCATGTCTGGAAAGATAAAGTTCGATCCGGAACGTAATAATTTTCCCGTCACGCTGCATGACCCCTGCAATATCACCCGGCTGATGGGGATCATTAAGCCTCAGAGAGATATCGTACATAAACTGTGCCCCCAGTTCAGAGAAATGCATCCCCATGGGCCCTATAATTATTGCTGCGGCGGCGGCAGCGGTTATGCCATTATGAGTCGAAATAATATTCCTGAGTGGCGCTTTAAAATTGCCGGGCGGAAGAAGCTTGAGCAGGTTCTGAATGCATTTTCTGACTGCAGAGGGCCTGACACAAAAAAATATGTTTGCGCCCCCTGTTCCAATTGCAAGGGCCAGTTGAGAGATATCTTCGACCGGTATAACCTGCTTGAAGCAGAACAATTAACCTATGGCGGTATCGTAGAGTTAATCGTGAATGCCATGGTGGATGTTAATCCCGGATATATCAAGTGGGAGGAATACTAGATAGTGTCCACCCACAAATGGCTATTTCCCCCGATTAAGGAAGTGAGACATCTTAACAAAACCTTTCCATATGCAGGGATCTGATCAGTTTTACAAGGATATCATTGACCTTCTCCCGGTCTATCTAACGATCCAGAATCGGGATTTTGAGATCCTTTATGCCAACCAGACATTTAAAAAAGATTTTGGTGACGGCACCGGCAAGCTGTGTCACACGGTATATAAAGGGTCATCGGTAAAGTGCGACCAATGCCCGGTGGAAAGAACGTTTAATGACAGGAAGATCCACATCAGTGAGGAAACCGTCCAGGCCCTTGATGGGAAGACCCACCAGATGATTGTTTATTCTGCGCCTGTTTTTGATGATTTAAGTAATGTTCAGTACGTCATGGAGCTTGCGACAAATATTACAACGGTCAAGACGATTCAGAGAGAGTTGACAGGATTGGGACAATCCATAGCCATGTTATCCCATGGCATAAAAAATGTTTTGGAAGGGCTGCAGGGAGGCGCATATGTTGTCGATGAAGGAATTCATGACGGCGATATGAACCTGATTACAAGGGGATGGCAGGTGGTGAAAAATAATATTATTGATATCACCAGCATCACCCAGAATGTCTTATATGCTTCCAAGAAGAGGACGATTAAGCTCGAAAAGACATCACCGGCCGACATGGTAAAAAATCTGGTGATTACCTATCAGAGCAAGGCCGAATATCTGGGTATTAAAATCAGGTATGACATCAACAGGAATTTGCCGGATGTTAATCTGGATGTATTGTCTGTTCGCAGACTGCTGAACAACCTTGTTTCAAATTCACTGGCCGCCTGCGCCAATGATAAATCAAAACAGAATCACCAGGTGATTGTCAGGGCTGAGGTCTATAACGAGCTTCAGTTTAAATTTGAGGTAGAAGATAATGGTTCGGGAATAAATGAATTGACCAAAAGAAGAATCTTTGAGGCTTTTTTTTCGACCAAAGGCAGTGAAGGGACCGGGTTGGGGTTATCGGTCGCCAACAGAATTGTGAAACAGCATGGCGGAAAGATAGAAGTCGAAAGCGAGCCGGGAGAAGGGAGTCTATTCAGGGTGATTTTGAGAATGTGACAACATCCTGACGGATATATTTTCCCTGTCGCGGACCCCTCAAGACCTGATGCCGGGGGGCTGGGGCTCTTGTGTTTTCACGCATGAAGAAAGGAGGCGGTTATGAATAATAATGTTCAGAAGATTATTATCATCGATGATAATAAAGATTATCTTTTTACAATGAAGACATTTTTGAGCCGGAATGGATTTGAAGTCTTCACAGCTGAAGACGGAAAGGTGGGTGTGGCCCTTGTACAAAAAGAGAAACCAGATCTGGTTTTGCTGGATGTGATGATGGAGTCACTTTTTTCCGGTTTTGAAATTTACCGACAGCTCAGGACCGATGAAAATTTAAAATCAATTCCCATCATCGGTATCTCCGGTATGGCTGATGAAATAAATGTAAAATTTAATAAGGAAACGGATTTTGAGTATTTTAATCCAGATGAATTTTTGGAGAAGCCGGTTGACAAGGATATTTTACTAAAAAAGATTAAAGAGGTGCTGGAAAAAAATTCATCTTGAGAAAATCAATGCAACCCATAATTTTAAAACTACCCTCAAGATTTCATTGCGTTGTCTTTTGGATTCCGGCCAGGATTTTCGCCTGGCCGGAATGATGAATCGGGATATGGTTTCCGGCAGGGCGCGGTTTACTCTGAAGTTAATTGAGGCACAACGTGTATTTTAATCTGTTTTAAGCCTTCCACATCCTGGGTTAACGCAATTATTTTTTGGATAATTACCTCCTCCTGAATGATGGGTGCTTCGACACTCGCATAAACCACCCCGTCTTCGGCCCTGATATCAACAGTGGGGAATTTGCCGATGACAAGCGCTTGCACTCTGGCAGCCAGGACCTTGTTGTCGAGTATCTTTTTAGACTCATCAGTACTCTGAAAACAAGGCAGGTTGATCATATGGGTGATGATATCCACTGCATCTTCTATTTGTATATTGTCAATATGCAGGACAATATCGTATAAATTGGCATCCGCTGTATCGATTCCATAAAGCGAAGTAGCCCATTTCCGTCTTTCATCATCGTCCTTTTTCAACAGGTAGCGGGCTTTATCTTCAGAAATGTTTTCCCGCTTCATTTCCTCCTTTATTCTGTCTTCCATGTTGGAAATGATTCTGATTTTAAGAACACTGGGAACGCCTTTGAGAAAAAAATGGCCTGCCAGTCCGTGATAGACGACATTGTCTTTTTGGACATGTCCTAAAATTGCTTCGCGAATGTAGCTGATGTATCGTTGCTTTCCTGAAGTGAAACGATCAAGAATCGAAGGTGAATCATGAAGCGCCCGGATTAATTTAATTTCAGGTACATTGAAGTGCTCCGAGGCTTCTATAAGAATATCTCTTGAAATACACTCATATCCCATCTTATCAGCCAGCTTTTCGGCAATCTCTTTTCCCTTGCTGTAAGAACCTCTGGAAATTGAAATGATAGACATTTTACACCCTCCCTCGTTTATCTGTTTTCTTTTTCAGATTTTTTCATCAATCGTTTTTTTCAGGACCTGTATGACAAATTGAATTATGAGGCCCAACCTTCTCACGGGTAATTTTCCTGTACCTCATGTAAGTCGGATCGTAGCCATGTCGTTCTGT
>JAUXCK010000096.1 GCA_030618925.1 Desulfobacteraceae bacterium | reverse complement strand
CTCAAAATCCTCTGTGCGGCGCATGAATTCGAACTCTTCCTGTTTGGGTTTGGGGGTGCTCTTTTGTGTTTTGATATTCAGAGGCGGAGTCTTTATTTCCGGCGCCTTTTTTTTGGATTTAGGCGGTTTGGGTTTCGGAAGCGCCTTCTTTTTTTCCCGTCTTGCTTTCCAGATCGTGTAAACGGAATTCGCATGTCCCAGGATGTCTAATGCCGTTTTCCAGCAGTTTTTTAAAAACCGGGTAGGGGAAAAGCTGATTGCCAGGACCAGGCCAATGATTAGAAAAAGCAGCAGTATCATTGTCCCGCCGGCAGTGTTGGCATATTTTTTTAAAAAATCCCTTAACGCAAATCCGACAATTCCGCCTGAGTGAAATTCTTGTCCAAAAATCAAAAAACTGTCCTGATACAGAGCAAGGATGCTTCCGGTGGTAATGACCAGCAGAATACCGCCTGAAATGGTTATCAATGTGGTCCGCCGGGGACGGTTACCAAAGATATAAATAGTTGACAGCAGCAGCAGCAGTGGAATCCAGAAAGCACTGAGTCCGAATAATGCAATCAGAAGTCCTGCCACATGTGCCCCCAGAAGTCCAAACAGGTTATGAATCTGGCCCGGGCCCTTCACAACATTAATGGAAGGGTCGTCAGGGCTGTAGGATAACAGGCTGAACAACAGGAAGATAAAAATGAAGAAAAAACAAATACCGTAAAGTTCTTTTCGCATGTGGCCTGCTTTTATTAAGTTTTTGTAGAGAAGTCAAAAAGAAATCAGAGTTCCAAAATGACTGGAATGATAACCGGCCGGCGTTTGATGGTGAAATAGAAGTACTGTCGGAGTACTGACCGGAGTTTCGACCGGATAATTTCAGCCCGGTTTGGAACACCAGGCCCTATTTCTTCAACAATCTCAAGGATGACGCACTGGGCATCATCAAGCAAATGGCCTGTCTCTGTGACGAACACAAATCCACGCGACATGAGTTCAGGCCCATGCACCACGATCCCGGTTTCTTCATCAAATACCAGCGTTACCACAACAAGCCCGTCCTCAGACAGGATACGCCTCTCTTTGAGGATGCTCCTGCCAACATCCCCAATCCCTTTTCCGTCCACAAGCACACGACTGGTGATAATGCTATCGGTAATGCTGCCCCGGTTTTCATCAAATTCGATCACCTGTCCATTTTCCGCAACAATGATTCGCTCTTTCGGAATCCCGACTTGTTGTGCCAATCTGGCATGAAGAAAAAGATGGCGGTATTCCCCGTGAATGGGAATAAAATATTTCGGTTTGGTCAGGGCGATCATTAATTTCAATTCTTCCTGAAACGCGTGCCCCGACACATGGATATCAGAGATCTTTTCATATACAACTTCAGCACCTCTCCGATACAGGTGATTAATAATTTTTGTTATGGCCTTTTCATTTCCGGGTATGAATTTTGAGGAGAGGACAACCGTGTCGTTGTCTTTAATCGTAATGTGTTTATGTGTGCCGGTGGCCAGGCGGGCCAGGACGGACATGGGCTCTCCCTGACTGCCGGTTGTGATCATGATGATTTCCGAATCCGGATAACGGTCGATTTCTTTAATACCGAGTTCCATGCCATCGGGGAGGTGAATATGACCCAGGGATTTTGCTATTTCAACCGTCTTCTCAAGGCTTCTGCCATTGAAAATTATCTTGGCACTCTTTTTATTGGCGATATTGATAATTTGCTGAATTCGGGCGACATTAGAAGCAAAAAGAGCGATAATTACCCTTCCGGTGCTCTTTTTGATTATCGTTTCAAGGGCTTCACCGATGGTTTGGTCTGAAGCCGTGTACCCTTCCTTTTCGACGTTGGTTGAATCGGATAATAGTGCAAGCACGCCTTTCTCGCCACACCGGGCGAATTCATTGATATGGGTCATCATGCCATCCACAGGATTGTGATTGATTTTAAAATCACCGGTATGAACAATCAGTCCCACCGGTGTTTTTATGGCGATTCCCACACCATCCACGACGCTGTGGCTCACAGGGATAAAGGTGAGTTCAAAAACACCGATTTTGAGTTTCTCTTCGGAGGATATTTTATGGAGGGTGGTAGAGGCGTGAAGTCCGTGCTCTTCAAGTTTATGCCTTATCATCTCCAGTGTAAAGGGTGTTGCAAAAACCGGTGCGTTAATCTCTTTCAAGAGGTAAGGAAGGGCGCCAATATGGTCTTCATGGGCATGGGTGATTACAATTCCTGACACGTTTTCTTTTTTCTGTCTGAGATAACCAATATCCGGGATAACAATGTCGACCCCAAGCATATAGTCTTCAGGGAACATGAGACCGGCATCAACTACAAAAATTGTGTCCCCATATTCAAAAACCATCATGTTCAGGCCAATTTCTCCCAGCCCGCCCAGAGGGATGATTTTCAGCATTGATACGAATCCTTTTTGAATGATTTTTGTTCCCTGAGTTCAGCACTCAGCAGGCGACCACTTCTCCCTCTATCCATGCGTAAAATTATTTTTGAACACTTTGGCTGAAGTGGTTTCAGTATTACGCTATCACGTCAAGTTTTTCAAATATTGAATCGATAAAACCGATAATCGAGTTTCGCTGGTTTTCTGTTGCATAATGGATACAATCGCATTTCATTTTTTCCCTGGTGCGTACAAGAAGTTCACAAACCAGCTTTGTGGATTCCAGGACTATCGCAAAATAGAATGGCTGGCACTCACCGTGATCGGATTGAATAGCCGAAAGAATTTTTTTTTCAAGGGGAATCCAATAGATCCCATTGATTTCTGTGGGTCCAAAGTGCTTATCCAGATAGGCCTCAAGTTTTAGATGGTCTCCAAGCCTGAGTTCGTCTACGACATACTGTTTCATAACCTTATTCAACTATCACAGATTGATATGGTGTGCAAGATGAATATCAACCAAGGGCGGCCTTCTCTTGACAAATAAAAAAACATCTGTTAGTGAATGCAGTATGATAATAAACCGTAACGATAATAATTTTTACATCTATTTTTGTAAGGGCTTTGGCTTTTCAATCAGAAGCTGCGGCCCGGGTTGGGTGGATTGACCGATAAAAACTAAATCTATTCAAAAGGGTCGCAGGTAAAAGCCGGCGACCCTTTTTTTATTTTAACAGCCAACGCCGTCCGGCAAAATTGTCGGCAGGTGATCTGGCGTCCCGGACAGAACAAAGGAGGGATTATGCACCTTGGGAAAAGTGTTCGACTGGAAAGAATTTTTAATCGCGTTAGCGGAAGAACGATTATCGTGCCGCTGGATCATGGTGTCAGCGTTGGACCTATTTTTGGAATCGTTGACCTTCGTGACACGGTGAACAAGGTGGCCGATGGCGGTGCCAATGCAGTGCTGATGCACAAAGGACTGCCCCGCAGATCACACCGGGGTGCCGGCCGGGATGTCGGGTTGATCATTCATCTTTCCGCCAGTACAGATTTGTCGCCCTTTCCAAATGCCAAGACACTTGTCGGTGATGTGGAAGATGCAATCCGACTTGGAGCGGACGCTGTTTCTGTTCATATTAATATAGGTGATGAAACTGAAAGCAAAATGCTTGGAGAACTGGGGCGGATTTCTACAAGTGCCAATAACTGGGGAATGCCGGTGCTGGCGATGGTGTATGCCAGGGGGCCTAAAATCGAGAATGAATATGATCCAAATGTGGTAAAGCATTGTGCGCGTCTTGGTGAAGAACTGGGGGCCGATGTGGTCAAGGTGCCATATACCGGAGATCCGGAATCTTTTATCCATGTGGTGGAGGGATGCGAAATTCCGGTGGTCATTGCCGGGGGGCCGAAAATGGAAAATGAGAGAGATATCCTTCAGATGGTCTACGATTCAATACAGGCCGGAGGTGCCGGCCTTTCGGTGGGCAGAAATATCTTTCAGGCTCAGCACCCCAGTCGCTTGGTAAAGGCCCTGCATGGTATTGTGCATGAGGACTTGATGGTGGAAGAGGCAATGAGCATATTGGAAGGGTCGGTGGCATGAGCAAATTAAGGGATGATGGACCAGGACACGATTCGATCCAGAACCGCCTGATGTCCATACGGGCGGAGATCGATCAAATTGACACAAAGATCATCGGGTTTCTAAATCAGAGAGCCGAGCTATGCAAAGCGGTTGGAGGGATTAAAGCAGCGTCCAGGGAGAGCGTGTTCAAGCCTTTCAGGGAGAAGGAGGTGTTGAAACGGCTGTTTCTGGAAAATTCCGGGGCTTTGCCGGAGGATCACCTGCGGAGTATATACAGGGAGATATTATCGTCATCCCGGCAGCTCCAGCAGCCCCAGAAGGTTGTTTATCTGGGGCCAGAGGGGACCTTCTCTTTTTTTGCCGGCATAGAGTATTTAGGGCACAGCGCTGATTTCCAGCCATGCCGTATTCTGAAGGATGTGTTTCAATCTGTTGCCGGCCAGGATGCAGAACTCGGTATCATTCCTATAGAGAATTCTCTCCAGGGGAGTGTGGGTCAAAGTCTTGATCTGTTTCTGGAATATGACCTCTTTATCCAGGCGGAGGTGTTCTGTGAGATCAGCCATTCTCTTTTGAGCACGGAAAAGTTTCTTGCGTCGGTTCAAACGGTTTATTCTCATTTCCAGGCCCTCGAGCAGTGCGCAGGCTGGCTGAGGAGCCATCTGCCTGACGCAAAGATTGTCCCCGCAGAGAGCACTGCGTCTGCAGCCAGAAAGGCCAGGGAAGAAAAGGCATGTGCTGCCATCGGGCATGAAAAATTGGGAGATATGCTGGGGCTGAATGTGTTAAGATCTCAGATCGAGGATTTGCCGGATAACTGGACCCGGTTCGTCATTATCGCCACCACCCTCCCGGATGGGGGGCATCAGGATAAGACATCAATTCTCTTTACGCTTCCGGACAAACCAGGGGCGCTGGCCGGTGTGTTGACGCTCCTGGCCTCCAGCGGAATCAATATGACAAAGCTCGAGTCAAGGCCGTTTCGATCAGAAAAATGGAAGTATGTTTTTTTTGCGGATTTGGAGGGTGGCCTTTCGGGAGACCGGTATGGAGAGTTGAAAAAAGAGATGTCCAGTCGTTGTGACAGTCTGCGCATCCTGGGAAGCTATCCCAAGGGGCTATATCTGAAAAAAATATAACGCTGAATGAACCCGGGAAAAGTCAATTTCTCATTTGGTTATCTTGTTTTCAGCCTTTTTCCCAGTGCCTGACGTGAGATGCCGAGCATTTTTGCCGCAATTGTCTGATTGCCGTCCGCACGTTTCAAGGCTTCATCCACAAGGAGCGTGATGGCCTCTTTTATGGTGGGAAGTTCATCAGGGAAAGATACCAGTTCTGTCTCATCCAAACCATTACCGGCGGTTTCTTTTTTAATTCTCCGCTCCGTCTCAATATGGGCTTTAAAAGAGTCGAGGGAGAGAATCCTGCTTGTATGCCGGCTCACGGCATCAAACACCAGTGATTGCAATTCCCTGATATTGCCAGGGAAAGAGTAGGTTGACAATAGGGTGACCAGTTCCTTTGGCGGTGTCGGGATTTTTTTGTTAAGTGTTTCAGCCGCTTTTTTAAAAAAATGATTCAGCAACAGCGGAAGATCTTGAATCCGGTCCCTTAGCGGCGGAATATGAATGTGGTGGGTCCGCAGCCGGAAATTGAGATCTTCCCGGAATCTTCCGGAGCGTTGAAGCGTCCACAGGTCCATGTTGGTGGCTGCCAATATTCGGGCGTTGGAATACTTCGGGTCATCCTGGCCCAGGGGCAGGTACTCTCCTTCCTGAATCAGCCGTAATAATTTTACCTGTGAGGCATGGCTCAGGTCTCCTATCTCATCCAGAACCAGGGTGCCCCAGTTTGCTTTTTCGATTAACCCGCTGCGAATGCGGTCCGCACCGGTAAATGCGCCTTTGGAGTGGCCGAACAATGTATCGGAAAACACGGTGTCATCAAGGCCGGCTGCATTAACAGTCACCAAAGGCCCTTTTACCTGACTTATCCTGTGAATTGATCTTGCAATCAGTTCCTTGCCCACCCCGGTCTCTCCTGTAATCAGAACCGGCTGACTTGTGGGGGCAATAGATTCAATATATTGGAAAATGGCGTGCATGGCGGGTGAATTTGTAATAATGCCGGCCTGGGCGCCAAAACTCTCTGCAGACGCAATCTTTAGTGCGCCTTGACGTGAAAACTGCATTGTAGAATTGGTATTCATCATCTGTGTTCATCAATTATGGTTATGAGGGGATAGATTTGTAAAAAAAGGGGAATGTTGAGTAATTTTAAGTATACCCCGAAATATTCAATTTGTAAAGATAATATAAAAAATGATAGGAACAACAGGATCGGTTTGGACAGGCTTTGAATTTATGGCAGAGGGGTAATGTGGTTCTGATATCAGATTGCCCGGGTGATGGAGGATTAAAAAGACAATGGGTGCATCGGATATTATCGTGGTGGATCAGACCATTCGGGAAGGAATGCAATATCGCGGGTTGATGTTTTCGGTTGATGAACGCAAAAGGATCCTTGAGTTTCAGGAAGCGCTGGGTGTCGACATTTCTCAGGTTGCCTATCCGTCCGCCTTTAAGAGTGAGCGCGATATTCTTGAACTGCTGAACGCTGATGCCGCCGGCAAGGGATACAAAATCAAAGTCGCTGGTCTTGGCCGGGTCCTGCTCGAAGATGTTGACCAGATGATAGGCGCAGGGATCACCGATATTCACCTGCATATGGCCCTGCCCAATCGAAAATATCTGAAAACGACTTTCGGGGGGGTTAATGAGGTGGTGCAATATGTCCGGGACAGGGTAAAAACCGCCTGCATCCGCCTCAGTGTCCTCGATATAGGGAAAATCGATCCATCTCTTTTGAATAGGGTTGCCGGAATATTGATAAACGATATCAGGGTCGACACCCTTACCCTGCCTGACACATCCGGTATCATGAGCCCCAACATTTTTTATAAAAGAGTCCAGGACATTGCAACTCTGGCAAAACAGAGTGGCACACGTATCGGCGTCCATTGTCATAATGATATGGGAATGGCATCTGCAAACACGGTGATGGGCGCGGTGGCCGGAGCGACAGTGATTGAGGCCACTGCACTTGGTATGGGAGAGAGAAACGGACTGGGTGACATATTTCTGGTGGGAAAGTTGTTAAAGGACCAGGGATATGATTTGAAATTAAGGGTTGAGGACACAGATGGGTTTAGACGGTATTATGAATTTGTGAACAGACTGTGTTTTGAAAAAACAGGTAGTCCTATATTGAATTATGAGACGCCTTTTTTTGGTGAGTCCATCAACACCCACGTTGCCGGAACACACGGAAAGACAGCCTATGGACCGGGGTCAGGGGAGAAATGGTATCTTAATGTGCTTTGCGGAAAGCACCTTGTCAAAAAATACCTGGCTGCAAATCAAATTCAATACAGGGAAGACCTGTTGGCCGACATCGTAAATGGAATTAAGGCAAAAAGTGTTGAAGCCGGCCGCAGTGTGACAAGGGATGAGGTGGTCAAGATGATTCGTTTTATGGAATTAGACCGTCCTTAAAATACCCGTGACCCGCCATCACCTTTTAATGATCATGGAAACGGCTTCACCCCCCCCAAGGCATAAGGAGGCCAGGCCTGTTTTCTTGTCCTGTTTGATCATCTCATGGATAAGGGTGACCAGTACTCGGCATCCACTGGCACCGATAGGGTGCCCTAAAGCAACACTGCCGCCGTTTACATTGACTTTTCCAGGATCGAGCGCGAGTTCTTTCAGCACTGCGACTGTCGAACCGCTGAATGCTTCATTGATTTCAAAAAGATCTATATCTTCCCTGGAAAGCCCTTCCTTGGCAAGACACTTGGGGATAGCCCAGATAGGTGCCACAAGAACATATTTCATATCAATGCCATAGGAGGCCTGTGCACCGATTGTGGCCAGAATGGTGCATCCCAGTTCAACGGCCTTTTCTTTTGACATGACGACAACAGCCGCAGCACCGTCGCTGATGATGGAGGCATTGCCGGCTGTTCCGACACCCTCTTTTTGAAATGCCCCTTTCATCTTGGAAAGGGTTTCATAGGGTGTCTCTTTAGGACATTCATCCAGGGAGAAGAGAACAGGGTCCCCTTTTCTCCGGGGGATTTCAACCGGAATAATTTCATCTGAGAATCTTCCTGTGTTTATGGCACCCATGGCCCGGCGATAGGACTCGGCAGCATAATGATCCTGATCTTCACGACTCACATTGTATTTTTCTGAACAGAGTTCATTTGAGATCCCCATATGAAAATCATTCACGCTATCCCAGAGGCCGTCATGGACCATGTGGTCCTGAAGTTTCCCCGGGCCCATGCGATAGCCAAATCTCGCTTTTTCCAGATAATAGGGTGCAAGACTCATGTTTTCCATGCCGCCGGCCACAATGATATCGGCATCACCCAATAATATTGCCTGGGCAGCAAGCATGACTGATTTTAAAGCAGATCCGCAAACCTTGTTGATTGTAATACATTCAGCTTCCCATGGCAGACCCGCCAGTACCGCAGCCTGTTTGGCAAGTCGGATCGTAGCCATGTCGTTCTGTGAGCCAAGGAGTTGCATCAAGGATTTGTCTTCCTAAGACCGCT